>JBLJAX010000146.1:0-3023 GCA_047637795.1 Erysipelotrichaceae bacterium
TCTGAATTGATTGAAGAAAATCCTGCGTATCAATATGCTGTGAGTCGTAGAATCCTTGAAGCCAAGGGTAAGAACATTGAACTCTTTGTGGCCTATGAAACCCAACTCAGCATGCTTGCGGAGTGGTGGAAACAACTCTTTGGGGAATCGGAAGGTAAAGAGGATAAGGGCTTGTTCCCGGCGTCGGTTAACTTCTCAACGGATCTTCATTCGATGGGACAATTCGTTCAAGAAGGATCCAAGGATCTCTTTGAAACCTTGATTCTTGTTGAAAAGCCAAATTTGGATCGTGCTTTTCCAAGTGATGCGGATGATTATGACAACATGAATTATCTTGCTGGCAAGACCTTGGATGAAGTGAATAAGAATGCGGCTTTAGGAACACTTCAAGCGCACCACGATGAAGGTGGCATTCCAAACATCTTGATCACTTTACCGGACATGAGTGCATACAGCTTTGGTTATTTGGCACAGTTCATGTTCATCGCTTGTGGCATGTCGGTTTATCTCTTGGGCGTCAATCCTTTCAATCAACCGGGTGTTGAGGTATACAAGAAAAACATGTTCCGTCTATTAGGGAAAAAATAATATTAAAAGCGAGTTCGGTGTGAACTCGCTTTCTTTTAACGTAATAAGCGTGCGTCGATGCCATCGGAATGGACGACTGAGAAACCTTGACTTTCAATGCTTTCAACCGGGGCTTGATTGAGTTCATAGACCCATGTGGCTTCGAAGGTGTCATTTGGGAATGTGCTCTTTAGTTCTGTCAATAGACTCAAGGCTTCTTCATAACTCAGGATGAACATCGCCTTTGATAAAGCTTCTGCTGCACCAGCACTGAGGCTTGTGGCAACGGTTACAGAGTGTAATGGTGTTTTAGCTGGGAATAAAGTAATCGGATCAATCAGATGATGGTAATATTCACCATCTTCTGCCAAGTAGTAGTTTTGATTGTCTCCAGAAGTGGAGATGTGGATGCTGTCCTTGAAATACAAAGTATCCACACTGCCATCCGCAAAGATGACATTGCGCTTAGGTTGTGCGATGCCAACGCCCCATTCATCGCCATTTGGTTTGGTTCCGATCGTGATGATCGAACTGTCACCGATGTTGATGATGGCGGTTTCGAGTCCGGCATCCAAGAGTTTTTTAACAGCGATATCAATCGCAAAACCTTTGGCGATGCCACCGACATCCAAGCGTGTGCATGGATTGGTAATGAAGACGGTGTTGGCTTGATCATCGATTTCAACGAAGCCCCAACCTGTACAGGTATCGGCTTGTTGGAGTAGACCGAGACTTGGAATGCGACCGTATTCAACAGGGTCGGCAGTATTCTTTAACTTCCCTTCATTGCGATAGTCAGACCAGATATCGAGTACAGCGCCAAGGGTCACATTGAAGGTGTTTTGGCTCAAAGTGCTCCAATCTCTTGCGAAAACAAGAAGATCGATCAAGTTCTGGTCGACTTCGATGGCTTTGATGCCAGCGTTATCGTTGATGGTTTTTAGATTGTTTAGATTTGGATAGTCATTGTATCGATCGAATAATTGACCAAGATACAACAAGTCTTCTTTGAGTTGTTCAAAGTATTTATCAAATTCTGCTTGACTTGTGGTATAGGCCACAAAGGTTACGGGTGCGTCGTTGAAACCAAGATTTATGGCCACATTGCTGTAACGATCGGGTGCTTTTGCACATGCACTGATGAGTAGACTGAGGGTAAGGATTAAGAGCAGTTTTCGTTTCATGTTTGTCTCCTGGGTTATTATACCATATGCATATTGCTTTACAAAAATGTGTTTTTGTGTGTGCTTGAGTATGCTATAATTATCATTGATTCGATAAACTATTCACGAATTAGGAAAGGTTGGGTGAAGGTATGTCTTTTTTGACTGGACCAGGTAGAGAACATCTTAATGGTCACAAAGAGGAAACCCTGCATAATGAGATCGTGCGGGTTAAACCAAAAAAAGAAGTTTTTGTGCCTTTAAATAATGGGTCAGCAACGAAAGTTGATGTCTATGTTAATGAAGGAGACAAGGTTCTTGTCGGTACGCTTTTAGCGCGTCGCAATGACCATTTCAATGTGCCGATCTATTCACCGGTATCCGGTGTCGTTGGGACTAAGAAAAACATGATGCATTCTGTGTTGAAGCCACAGGAACATCTCATCATCGAAGATGATGGCAAGTATGAAAAGGTAGAGTCGTTCAAACCGCTTGATTATACCGTCGCATCCCGTGAAGAATTGGTTAACTTCATGATGGAAGCCGGTATCGTTGGTTGTGGTGGGGCAGGCTTCCCATCGTATTTGAAGTATAAAAATCCAGTTGACATCAACACTTTGATCATCAATGCGGTTGAATGTGAACCTTATATCACATCCGATTATCGCTTTACCAAAGAGAGCTTGGAGGATATGTTGGTTGGGGTTCGTGCACTTCTTAAGATGAGTACGGCACCTAAGGCCATCATTGCGATCAAGAAATCGAAGAAAGAAATGTGTGAACAACTTGAAGCGGTATTGAAGGGCGATCCTTCGATTTCAGTCTTCAAGACACCAGATGTCTATCCAATGGGTTGGGAACGTACCTTGGTTTATGAATACTGCAAGAAGCGTTACAACCGTTTGCCTTCTGAGATCGGCATCATCGTTAATAATGTCACAACAGCGATTGCTTTTGCACGTGCTTTGCAATATGGCGAAGGCATTGTTGAAAAAGTCGTTACCTTCTCGGGTGATGGTTTGAAGAGCCCAACCAATGTGCGTGTTCCTTTTGGTACAAAAGTATCGGAAATCGTTGCGCAAATCGGTGGTTATGCCAGTGAAGATGTTTTAGTCATTGCCGGTGGTCCGATGATGGGTAAAACCATTCCTACGGATGAATTCGTTATTACCAACTATTCCAATGCGATTACGATTTTGAAGAATGTCAAAGTCGAAGAAATGGCGTGCATGCGTTGTGGACGATGCAATGACACCTGTCCTGCAGGTTTATTGCCGGTTCGTATCAACAATG
>JBLJAX010000147.1:0-3601 GCA_047637795.1 Erysipelotrichaceae bacterium
CTTGAAAAAGGCAACCATTCCAGCACCCATCGCACCTGCAGCTCCACCACCCGCAATTTCACTCACATCGATATCACAAGCTTCAGTTATTTTTTTAGCCAAGTGTTTTAGACCTCGATCTAGGCGCAACACCATTTCAGGATATGCACCCTTTTGAGGTCCAAAGATATACGCTGCCCCTTTTTCACCAAACATTGGATTATCAATGTCACACATCGTGATGATTTCCACATCCTGCAGTATTGGATCCGTGTTTGAAACATCAATAGAATCAATATCCACCAAAGACTTTCCTGTCGGAATAAATACATTTCCTTGTACATCTTTAAAGCGAATTCCAATCGCAGACGCAGCGCCACAACCTCCATCATTGGTGCAGGAACCGCCTAAACCAACAATTATCTTCTTACATCCACTCCGTGCGGCATGAAGAATCAATTCACCGACACCAAAGGTCGAAGTCAATTCAGGATTGGCACGATCACTGACCAAAGGTAAACCCGCTGCCGCAGCCATTTCCACAACTGCCACGTTCCCATCAAGGATCGCGTAGAATGATTCCATGGGCTCAAAGTAAGGGTTGTTTACTTGAACAAATACTTTTGTACCTCCAACTGCAGCTAAGAACGCGTCTACGCTTCCTTCGCCACCATCCGCAACTTGAATCTTGATGACTTCACAGTCCGGCTTGTGTTTATGAATGACGGTTTCCATCACATCACATACCAATGATGAGCTTAAGGTTCCCTTAAATGAATCTGGGATACAGACGATTTTTTTCATACTTCCACCTCATCTTTTTAAAAACAGGGCTCGTTTTAATTAGCCCTGCATCACTTATCTAAAGAAATAACGATAGTGCGAAAATCGCAATCATTGCCGCAATCCCCATGACGAGGGTCACAGCAGTTTGAGTCATATAACCTTGTTCAGGTTTCATCTTACCAAAGTTGGTGACCACCCAGAAATAACTATCATTCGCATGGGATACGGTCATCGAACCCGCACCAATTGCCATAACCGCTAAAGCAGCTAACATCGGCGTATTGAGTCCTAAAGCAACCATAAGCGAATCCGAAGCCGCAAAGCTACCCAAGATACCTGCAGTTGTCGTAATGGCAACCGTAGAAGAACCTTGTGCGGTTTTTAGAATCGCAGAAATAATGAATGGGAAGAAGATACCAATCGTTGCCAAGGAAGAAGCATTCGCACGAATGTAATCAACGAAACCTGCTGATGCGATGACACGACCCAAGACACCACCTGCCGCTGTGACAAATAAGATTGGTCCAACAACTTTTAAGGTATCATTGGTCATTTCATTGAATTCACCAATTTTACCGGAAGCAAATAACAACACGACACCAAACAATAAACCAACCGTTAATGCGATAACTGGATTCCCTAAGAATTTAAGGATGGTAATGAAATCTCCAGACATCTTCAATGCGACAACAACCGAACTCAGAGCCATCAACAAGATTGGCATTACGATTGGAGCCAAGGCATTGAAGCCATTTGGCAATTTACCATATTCCGCAACCAATTGTTCATACGTCTTGGATACCAAAGTTGAATCTTCATCATCTTCAGGAGTCTGAATGCGTTTGCCAATATACTTCGCATAGAAATAAGCCGCAATCAATGCAGGAATCGAAATCAAGGCACCCATACCAATAACCAACAATAGATTGTCTGCCAAACCAAGTGAACCAGCCGCAGCGATTGGTCCTGGTGTTGGAGGAATCAAGACATGAGATGCATACAAACCAGCGGATAACGCAACGGTCATCGCAACACTGGATGCTTGCGTACGTCTACGCAAAGCCTTACGAATTGGATCCAAAATAACGAAACCACTATCACAGAACACAGGAATCGACACGATCCAACCCATGATCATGATGGCCAATTCTGGATTCTTTTTACCCACTAAATTGACGACCATGTCTGCCAACTTAATCGCTGCACCGGTACGTTCCAACAAGGTCCCTACCAATGCCCCTAAGATAATAACGATCCCGATACTCGCAAAGGTTCCACTGAACCCTGCCCCAATCATGGATGCGATGCCCTGACGTGCTGGTGTCGTTTCCGTAGCCGCAATGTCGACCAATGGAATGCCAACGACGATTGCCAATAATAAGGCAATGCCCATAATCGCTAAAAATGGATGCACTTTGAATTTCGAAATTGCGAGAATCATAACAACGACCGCAATGACGAAGGTAATAATCAAGGGTATACCAGTCATGCTTAATTCCTCCTCTTGAATGTGAAAATGTTCACTTTTTTAAATTATAGCGAAATAAGTATTTTTCTGTAATGTTATAGAAACTATTTGTAAGCGTTTTATTTTAGTATGAATACCACATCTATAACGCCATCTTATGTTTCCTATGAATTCTTCTTAAAAAACATGGCCAAATAGTATAAAGGGATGCTTTGTGTATGGCGTGGATTATGTCCCGTCAGTTCATGAAGGCGGTTCAGTTTATATTGCAGAGTGTTTTTGTGGATATAAAGTAGATTTGCGGCCTTTTCAATCGATCCATTATTCGCATAATAGATATCCAGAATACGCATGGCTTCTACGATTTCTTCTTTACTCAAACCCTTAAAGATTTTATCAATAAACTCCTGACGAACCCCTAATGGAATCTCATTGAGAAACAACTCTAAGTGCAAATCATTATAGCTCATGAGTGCTTGGCGTTGAATTGTCATGGCAGAGTTGAGGGCTTTCTGAGCTTGTACGAACGCAAGATGAATCTGCTTGTAATGCAAAGAACCCCCATCCAAACCAATACAGATATCCCAATTGAAATCATTATGAATACTCGTAATGAGTTTGGTACACTTCTCTTTTAAACGATCATCGGGTGTGTCGAGAATGAAGAAGACAAGCTTCGTCCCAATGCGTAAGTAGTAACTACCCGGATGCTTGCATAACGACTTACGGAGGTACTGGGTTGCGCCATCCAAACGATTTTGGTCGCTTTTGATGTCTGTGGTTTCTCTCGAAATGAAGCTGGCAATGACAATGCGACGTTTGATCGACAAATCAATGCCAAGCGACAGTGCCGTTTCCTGAAAATTAGCTTCGAACACCATGTCCGGATTGATGAACCAGTTCTCAAGAAAACGACTCAATATCTTTTCTTGTTGGGAGCGTTGTTGCTTGAGATTCTCATCACGGATATACATCTCGGTGAACTTACGAATAATCTCTCCGTATTTTTCAACGCGATGACGATCTCCTGTAATCCCAATGACACCAACGATCTCACCTTCAACAGTTATGGGTAGATTGACGCCTTTACGAGATCCCAAGTATTCTTCATCGGATTCGATGATTAAAATCGGTAATCCTTCACGAATTAGTTTCTTTGCGCCTAAGTGACAACTCCCCATTCGTTCTTTGTCTGTGGAAGCAATAATGGTTCCTTCACGATCGATAAGATTGATGTGTTGTGAAATGATTGCACTGAGTTCTTCTACCATCTGCATGGCAAATTGCTTGGATAGATTCATTGTGTATCACAAATCAATAGGATTATATTCATTGATGTGTTCCCTTCTATCAAAAATGATCTCTTAA
>JBLJAX010000148.1:0-6832 GCA_047637795.1 Erysipelotrichaceae bacterium
CCGTACCACAACCGGATACTCCCGATTGTCGATTTCCTGAATCAATTGTGCTGTATATTGAGCCAAACCTTGAATCTCCGCATACGTCTTGGCCTGTAAGGTCAATGTCAAACGCATGAAATCCGCTTGCTGATCAACGAAACGTACCTCACCAACCACACCCACTGCTTCGGGTGTGAAGACAGTCAAGGCGGATTTGATTTGGTTGAACTGCTCAACCAGATTGGTATTCAAACTACTAGCTTGTGTTGACGGTAAGAGTGCCCAGACTTCATCGTCTTTCGCAAACTGACCTCCACGGGCTGTAAAATAACCACTACCAATGAATCGACCAGGCAGCACCGCATCCGTTGGATTGGTCACATATAAGGCAATGAAGAGAGGGATATCTTCCAAGTCCGTTAAACTGCGAATGAAACGATCTAATTTACGTCCCATATTGGTTCCATAATCATAGAGAACCTGATCGGTGATCGTCACAAAGCTATCTTCTGTACGTAGGTTTTGATTCAAAACGATCGCAAGTGAGATTCCTGCAAGCGGATATTCATTCCCTTCTTCAATATGAAAGTCGATTTCCATCACATCTGCCACAACCACCGCATCTTTGACACTGATATCGGATGTGCCGATCAAAAAGTCACTGTCCTTTGGTGGATTCAAACCATAAGGATTATCCGTACTTTCACGTTTGACCAATTGGCCTAACAAAGCATTGGTCAGGACTTGACCTTCCGCTAGATAGTATTCTTCCGGACTGAAATGTTCTTTACTCTTGGCTTCCAAACGGGAACCAATTTCCATGAAATCCGTTCGACCCAAATAAGTCCCATGATAATTCCGTATGGGTGATGCATTGAACGGAAGTAACATTTGATAGTCATCTTTATCTATACGATTGATGACTTGGACATCTGGACCCGTAGGTTCACTCTGACAAGCCACTAGAAATAATAAACTTAAAAATAGGATGAGCTTTTTCATGTCTCAAGCTCCTTTAACCAGTCTTCAGCACGCATGGTCCGAACACCCAATTCTTGAGCTTTCTTAAGCTTCGAACCAGCCGCTTCCCCATAGACCACCAAATCGGTTTTTTTGGATACACTGGAGCTTACTTTCGCCCCTTTGATTCTAAACCATTCCTCGACTTGTTCACGCGTATGATTGGGAATGCTTCCCGTCACCACAACCGTTAAGTCACTGAATGCAGAACTTTCAATTTGTGGTAAACGACTTTCCATCTCGACACCCGCTTCTTTAAGGCGTTGGATTAAATGTTGATTGTGTTCTTCGTTGAAATAACCCGTGGTGAAGCTCGCCGTGATTTTACCGATGTCACGTATCGAACTTAGTTCTTCTTCATGGCTCTGGCTCAAAGCATCGATATTCGTAAAGCTTGACGCCAAAGAACGTGCTGCCTTCTCACCCACTTGACGTATACCCAAGCCTGTGATCAAACGCTCCATTGAATTCGATTTACTCGCTTCAATCGCTTGAAGCAAACCATCAACCGATTTTTCTTTGAACCCTTGTAAAGCCAAGAGTTCATCTCTTTTTTCTTTTAAGGTATAGATATCCGCAATCGTCTTGATCAATTTGGCTTGAACCAAAGTCTCAACCGTCTTCACACCCAAACCATCAATATTCATCGCATCGCGTGAAGCGAAATGCGCCAAACTTTCGACAATCCGAGCTTCACAGTCAGTATTGATGCAGTAATGAGCTGCTTCCTTCTCATCACGAACCAAAGGTCCATGACAATGTGGACACGC
This sequence comes from Erysipelotrichaceae bacterium, assembly GCA_047637795.1. Classification (GTDB taxonomy): domain Bacteria; phylum Bacillota_I; class Bacilli_A; order Erysipelotrichales; family Erysipelotrichaceae; genus UBA2212. Next base: position 1,773 of record JBLJAX010000148.1, read on the forward strand.
TGAGGGGAAGACATAGGGAACTTGTGTACCATCTCTTCGATCAATCAGGGCTTCCACAACTTCCGGAATGATTTCCCCGGCTTTACGGACTTTGACGATATCGCCAATCCGGATATCTTTTGACTGTATGAAATCTTCATTATGCAATTGTGCAAAGCCAACAGTCGTACCTGCGATGCGCACCGGTGCGAGTTCCGCATTCGGCGTCACCTTCCCTGTACGGCCAATCGTGATGAAGATATTTTTTAGCGTTGTTAGGACTTCTTCCGCTGGGAACTTATACGCAACTGCCCAACGGGGTGTCTTTGCGGTGAAGCCCATCTGGTCTTGACCACTGAATCGATTGAGTTTGATGACGATGCCATCAATCTCATAGCCTAAGTTACGACGTAGTTCACCCAGTTCAAGGATGGCTTGCCATACGGCTGCTTTCCCTTTGGCAAGTCGCGTATGAGGATTGACTTTAAAGCCTTGTGCTCGCATCCAATCCAAAGCTTCAAGATGACTCTGGCATCCAAAGCGTTGACCTTGAATCAAGTAATACCAATAGGCATCCAGATTACGGGATGCCGCAATATTTGAGTCCAGTTGACGGATACTGCCTGCAGCCGCATTCCGAGGATTGGCAAAGAGCTCTTCACCCTTCGCTTCACGTTCTAGGTTGATACGGTCAAATTGAGCTTTGGGTAGATAGACTTCACCCCGCACTTCAAATGAACTCAATTCTGAAACGGTTAAAGGAATCGATTTGATCGTCTTCACATTGAGACTGACATCTTCTCCGGTATCCCCATCGCCACGCGTAATGGCTTTATCAAAACGTCCATTGTGATAGCGAAGACTCATGGCCAAACCATCGATCTTCAATTCCAAGACGAACTCATTCAAGCCTGTTTCTTTCTCAACACGATCGATGAACTCATCAAGTTCTGCTTGATTGTATACATTACCCAAAGATAACATCATCACATCATGTTTAACCTTCTGGAATTTATCTAAGACTTGTCCACCCACCTGTTGGGTTGGAGACAAGGCATCTTTATATTCAGGGTATTCATTTTCCAAACTTAAAAGCTCCTGCATCAAACGATCGTATTCTTGATCGCTGATCGTAGGTTTGTCTAAGACATGGTAGCTATGATTGTGTTTACGGATTTCACTCCGCAACTGTTCAATACGTTCCTTCATCATGAAACTTCTCGCTTTGTTTTCGAAATGGCAGGTGTCGCCAACATGATCTTTTTCAAACCATGGGGGAACTCAAAGGCTATTTCAGCCAAACCACCATCGATTTTGATGATCAAACCTTCCCCAAACACATTATGATATACGATTTCACCCTTCTTATACGGTAAAGCCTTACGCTTATCCATCGCATCCGCAAATGGACTGGGTTCCTTTGTTTTGACTTTCAAATTCAATTCTTTTGGTTGGTCAAAATTGTAATTCACACCCACATGATCCAAATGCTTATGATCAATCTCATCAATGAAACGTGAACGTGTGCGATTCTTCATCAAGACAAAGCTATAACCTGAGACTTCCGTTAAGTACAATTTATGCTTTGCACGTGTATAGGCCACATAGGCCAAACGACGTTCTTCCTCAAGCCCACGTCTGCCTTCGCTCATTGCTCGTTCATTCGGGAAAATGCCATCACTCAAACCAATGACATACACCGTATCAAACTCCAAACCTTTTGCCGCATGAATGGTCATCAACTGAACATAATCACCGGTCGTCAAATCAGTTTTATCCCCATAGAGCGATACCATTTGAAGGTATTCATCCAAGGTCGCTTCCGGATATTGGTTCTGAAAGGTGATCACATCGTTGATCAATTCCTTGATGTTTTCCATGCGATCCATTTCATGGGCATCTTCATACATCTTACGTAAGCCACTGTCGTTGGCCATACGTTCTAAAATTTCCAGTAAAGGTTTTTCTTTTAAACTTGCTTTACAGCCTTCGATCAATTGCGCGAAACGTTCAAAGGTATTTAAAACCTTGCCTGAGAACGCCGTACTTACTTTCATCTCTTCATACATCGTGCGTTTATTTGCCTTCGCATCGTCACGAAGTTTATCTAAGGTCTTAGATCCAATCCCCCGTTTCGGTTGATTGATGACACGCATGAAAGCCAAATCATCCCCATGCGTAAGCATACGTAAGTAACTCAACATATCCTTGATTTCAGCTCGATCGTAGAAGCGTGTCCCCCCATAGATGACATAGGGAATCTGATGATCTAAAAAGGCTTTTTCCAAAGAACGTGAAAGATAGTTGGAACGATATAAAATCGCCATATCTTTGAAGTTCTTACCTTGTTGCTTGTATTCATTAAGCTTCGCCGCAATCCAATTCGCCTCATGATCTTCCGAGGTGAATGCACAGTGCGTGACCTTCTCATCACTCTGTATTTCCGTAAATAAATCTTTTTTAACACGATACTGATTGTTTTGAATCAAAGAGTTCGCCCCATTCAAGATGTGTTGCGTCGAACGATAGTTTTGATTCAAGACAATGGTCTCACTTGGCGTATAATCCTTTTCAAAATCCAGGATGATGTTCACATCCGCACCACGCCAGGTATAGATGGTCTGATCGGGATCCCCAACGACATAGACTTGATTCTCTTTACCCGCCAATTGCTTGATGAGTTTATATTGCACACGGTCGATGTCTTGAAACTCATCCACATGGATGAAGTTGAAACGACGTTGCCATTTGCGTAAAATATCGGGATTCAAACCGAACATGCGTACGGTTTCTAAAAGTAGATCATCAAAATCCAAGGCAAAAAGAGCCTTTTGTCGACTCACATAATACGCATAGACCTTGGCCTTCTCTTGTTCACCATAATGTGAACCTGCAAGGATGAACGCACGTTCAACACTGATTTCAGCACCCTTGTTGTTTCCAATGTAATCCAACATTGAAGGAATGCTATATTTCTGACGATCCAAACCAATTTCTTTATACGCTTCTTTGATGATGCTCTTTTGATCATCTTGATCTAATACCGTAAAGTTACGCGGTAGATCGATGGCCGTCGCATCTTGTCTAAGAATCATGACACATAAGGAGTGGATCGTACTGATGTGCACACCAGAGGCATTGCTTGCCAACATGTGATTCAGTCGCTCCTTCATCTCATTTGCCGCCTTATTGGTAAAGGTGATGGCTAGAATGCTGCCAGGATGGATGCCCAAGTCAAAAATAAGATGAGCGATCCGAGCGATGAGAACACGTGTCTTACCACTGCCTGCTCCTGCGATGATGCGCAGATAGCGGGCTGTGCTCATGACCGCCTTCATTTGATTTTCGTTTAAGTTGTTTAAGAATGACATCATTTTCCTCTGCGCCTATTATACCAAAAGCCACTCTAGTATAACAGTTGTGACCCCGTAAAAAAAGTAAAGCACGGAGCTTTACTTGGTATCCTGTCTCAACTTCTCTAACGAAAGATGGGTACGACGGAGGGTTTCTTCTTTACCTAAGATGTATGGTATTTCCAAAGCACCCCCCGGCGTGAATTGTTTGCCTGTAACAGCGGTCCGAATCGGCCAGTAGAACTGACCATTCTTGATGCCAAGACGTTCAGGGGTTGCGGATAACTTCGCATGAAGTTCATCCACACTGTTCCAGTTCTCAATCGTTTCATAGACTTTCAAGGACTCTTCTAATGCCAGGATGGACATCGCATTATCCGTCTTCATCTTCTTGTGGTAAAACATTTCCACATCGTATTCTGGGTAGGTATCGATGAAATCCACCATTTCCGGAATCTCTGCCAAAACAGAGAGGCGTTGCTGGAGAATCTTACTGACTTCTTTTAGATCACAATCGCGTTTGATCGCGTCTTTGTAATACGGTAGACATAAGGCATGGAAGGTCTCAAGATCCATGGCTCTTAGATACATGCCATTCATCCAAGTCAATTTTTCAATATCAAAGATAGCCGGTGCTTTTGAGATTCGCTTTACATTGAAGACTTGTGTCAATTCTTCTAGCGTATAGATTTCCTGATTGGTTTCAGGACTCCAACCTAATAAAGCAATGTAATTTAGGATGGCTTCAGGCAGATAGCCCTTCTTAACCAAATCTTGGAAAGACGCATCCCCATTCCGTTTGGAGAGTTTGTGTTGTTCATCCTTCATGACCGGTGGCAGGTGGATGTAGGTTGGCTTCTCCCAACCAAAACTATCGTAAATCAGATTGTATTTTGGAGTTGAGGATAAATACTCATTTCCACGAACCACATGGGTGATGTTCATGGTGTGATCATCAATGACATTCGCAAAATTATAGGTTGGAAAACCATCGCTCTTCAAGAGGACTTGTTCATCCAAAATTTCGCGATCGACTTCAATATCGCCATAGACTTCATCATGGAAAACCGTAGAAGCACCCGCTTGAATGGTTTGACGAATGACATAGGGCTCATTGGCTTTACGTGTTTCAATGTCAGTCTGACTCAGATGATGACAAGGATCTTGGAACTTGAATGGAACGCCAGCTTTCTCAGCCGCATCACGTTGTGCCTGAATGATGGTCTCATCACAAAAACAAACATGAGCGCCACCCTTTTGAACCAATTCTTCCGCATACACTTTGTACATGGGTAGACGTTCGGATTGGACATAAGGTCCCACTTCACCGGGTCTGTCGGGTCCTTCATCATAATGAAGACCAACTTGATTCAAAGTATCATAGATGATTTCGACGGAGCCCTCGACCAAACGATTCTGATCGGTGTCCTCAATCCGTAAGATAAAATCCCCACCATCCTTCTTCGCGACCAAATATTCATACAATGCGGTTCTTAAATTACCAATGTGCATGTATCCGGTTGGACTGGGGGCGAAACGTGTTCTAACTTTTTTCATTTTTTATTCACTCCTGTGCGTCAATTATTATATAATAAGTACGCTGAGATTCCAAATAGATTGGGGTATCGCCAAGCGGTAAGGCATCAGACTCTGACTCTGACATTCCAAAGGTTCGAATCCTTTTACCCCAGCCATTGTGTTTACACATCCCTCGGGATGTTTTTATTT
>JBLJAX010000149.1:0-5757 GCA_047637795.1 Erysipelotrichaceae bacterium
CGTATCGGCGATGCAGATCGGTAAGCAGATGCAATACTTTGGTGCACGTACCAACTTAGCCAAAGCCTTGCTTTATGCAATCAATGGCGGACGTGATGAGAATTACAATGAACTTGTCATCGAGGGTATTCCAAATTATGATGCGGAAGTCTTGGATTATGACAAGGTCATGGAATTATTTGATTTGATGATGGACAAGACGGCTAAACTCTATGTGGACACCATGAACATCATTCACTACATGCACGATAAATATGCATACGAGAAATCCATGATGGCTTTGCATGATACGCATATTGGTCGTTTGATGGCTTTCGGTGTGGCAGGTCTATCGGTTGTAGCGGATAGCTTGAGTGCAATCAAATACGCACAGGTCAAACCGATTCGTAATGAACACGGAATTGCGGTTGATTTCGAAATCACCGGTGATTTCCCTAAATTCGGGAATGATGATGACCGTGTCGATTTAATTGCGGTTGATATCGTTAAGAAGTTTGCAGATAAATTAAAAGCGCATCCACTTTACCGTGATGCCAAACATACCTTGTCGATCTTAACCATCACATCCAATGTGGTCTATGGTTTGAAGACCGGCTCCACACCGGATGGTCGTATGAAAGGTGAAGCCTTCGCTCCTGGCGCAAATCCAATGCATGGACGTGATAACTCCGGAGCTTTAGCTTCCTTGAACTCCGTTGCGAAGATTCCTTATGATGATGTATGTCAGGATGGGGTTTCTAACACATTCTCCATCTTGCCAGAGACTTTAGGTAAATCCAAAGATGAACAAGTTGAAAACACCGTTCATATCTTGGATGGTTACTTTGGTCAGAATGCCCACCATTTGAATGTCAATGTGTATTCACGCGAAGTCTTGATGAAGGCGATGGATCATCCGGAATTGTATCCAAACCTAACGATTCGTGTTTCAGGTTATGCGGTTCATTTCAATCGTTTGACCAAAGCCCAACAACTTGAAGTCCTAAAGAGGACTTTCCATGAATCCATCTAAAACAGCTTTCATTCAAAAAGTCGAAACCTTTGCGACCGTGGATGGTCCAGGTATCCGCACGCTCTTCTTTCTTGCGGGCTGTCCACTCCGCTGTCTCTATTGTCACAATCCAGAAACCTGGCAGAGTGGCAAAGGCCTCACCATGGATGTGGAGAAACTCGTCACTTTGGTCAAACGCTACAAGCCTTATTATGGTGAATTGGGTGGTGTGACCTTCAGTGGGGGTGAACCACTTATGCAAGCTGAATTCATTGCCGAAGCCTTCAAACGTTTGAAGGAAGAGGGCATTCATACTTGTCTTGATACATCGGGCTACAGTCGCTCCCCTTATTTGCCAGAAATACTGAAACATACGGATTTGATTCTGTATGACATCAAAGCGGCTGAACCGAATTTATATCGTAAGATCACCGGTCAAGACATGGCGGTAACCGATGATTTCTTAGCCTTAGCGCAAGAATATCAAGTTCCGCTTTGGATACGCCAAGTGGTCGTACCGGGTTTGAATGATACTTTTGAGCAAATGGATCAACTCGCCGACAAAATCCACAGTCTACGCTATACCGAGAAGATCGAACTGCTTCCGTATCACACCTTAGGGGTGACGAAGTATTCCAAGCTTGAAATCAAGTATCCACTTGAAGGTGTCCCTGCCATGGGCATCGATCGTTTAAGGGAACTTGAAGATTATCTCTTTGATCAACTCCAGAACCGGTGAAAACCGGTTTTGTTGTATACTAGGAATATGAGTTATAATCCTTGGCATGGCTGTCATAAAATCAGTGAAGGCTGTGTGCATTGTTATATGTTTCGTGGGGATGAGCGCTACAATCGCAACCCCAATGACGTGCATAAAACGAGCAGTTTTAAGCTGCCCATTCAAAAGGATCGAAGTGGGAAATATAAGATTCCTTCGAACACCACGATCTTCACTTGTTTCACCTCCGATTTCTTTCTAGAGGAAGCGGATGAATGGCGTAAGGACGTGTATCATATGATGAAGGAAAGAAGTGACTGTCATTTCTTTCTGACCACCAAGCGCATCGATCGTTTCCATGTCTCTTTACCAGAGGATTGGGGAGATGGCTACCCCAATGTGACGATTGCTGTTACGATTGAGAACCAACGCCAAGCTGATCTAAGACTCCCAATTTATACACGCTTGCCGATTCAACATAAGTGCATTCTTCTTGAACCCTTATTGGAAAAAGTAGATATACGCAAGTATCTTGGGAATGTGGAAGAACTTGTGGTGGGGGGTGAGAGTGGACCTGAAGCACGTCCCTGTGACTATGCTTGGGTCTTGGATCTACGTGACCAAGCTTTGGAGAAAAACATAAATTTCACCTTTAAGCAGACCGGTGCCAACTTCATCAAAGATGGAAAAAGCTATCGTCTGGATCGACGTTTCCATGCCTCGCAAGCTAAGAAAGCACAGATTAATCTGTTTTATAAACGTTTAAGTTATCAAAATGAGGAAAGTGTATGAAATATCTTGCATTATTCGGACTTAAAAAAGAGGCGGTGCTATTGGATTCTTGGTTGTATATTTTCAAAGCCATGGTTGCGATCAGTGTGGGTTTTATTTTAGGCAATGCCTTTTCAATCACGCGCTTGGACATGATATCGGTCTTATTGGGGGTCATGTATAACTTGGAACCCATCAATGTGAATGCCTTCAAAGGGGGCATCAATCAACTCTTGGCTTCAAGTTTAGGCGCATTGACGACAGGCCTATTGATTGTCTTGTTTGATTATCAAATCAGCTTCATTGTGGTGGCGTTAGGAATCGGGTTCACCCTATACATCGCATTGAAGATTGATTACCGAATGGTATCGCCTGTTGCGATTTTTACCAGCATCTATATGAGCCAATTCTTACAAAGCAATGCCCAAGGTTTGCCCAGTGTGTGGTTGACCTTTCGATTGCGCATCATTGCCTTAGGTTTAGGGGTCTTGATTGCTTTGGTTTTCAACTATCTGTTCTCCTTACTCTATTATCAAAAGATTGGACGCAAACGTTTGGAATATGTCAAACGAACAAGTATCCTGGCCTTTGAACAAAGCTATGCGCAACTTAAGCAAAAATTGAGTCCTGATCAGATGCAAGGCGTGATGACGGGTGTCTTTAATGACGTCGATATGGTTCGATCCAATTTGGAAGCGATCCAACAAGAACGCTTGTTCATTCATCCCAAACATGAACGTGAGCAGATTGGAATCTATCTCAAGGCCATTCTTGAACTCAAGCTTTTGGTTCATCTTAGCTACGATAATTTATACTTGCAAGAAGATCAGATGCGAGCGATGACAGCTAAAGAAGACCAGTTCTTCAAGGACATGATCAATGCATTAAAAAAGAGTGATTTCTTACAATCACTCCATCTTAATGAGATTGAATACACAGCAGATGCGATCGAGGATCGACTCGCCGATAATGTGTCTTTAATGGCCAGTTCTTATGCGCGCTTATGTGCTTTGATGAAGTCGCTTTAATTTACGTTTCTGGAAATGAAGACCCAAGAAGGTACTTGCGATCGCCACACAAAAGAAGCGGAAGAGATTGTTATAGAAGATCCATTCCAATTTGAAGAGCATGAACAAACCAATACTTAGATACAACACGATGAAATGTGAGAAGTAAATGAACGAGCCCAAGTCCTTATATGATTTGGGTTTTTCTGTGTTTGATTTCTCCATGCATAGACTGAAGAGAAAATAAACCGTCGGTATGATGGAAAGATACATGTTGTATTCGATGGGAATACCCGCATGTTCCAAGCTCAACATCTCCACAAACATCAAGATGAATCCAATGATAAAGCCAATGAGTTTATAGATCGCTTTGATGTTTAAAGCTGAGGTCTTAAAGGAATAGCCGAGACTTACGAAGAAGAAACCAAAGAACAAGCCATTGCGTGTGGTCTCGAAAACATAGAGATAATCATCTACCAAAGTCTCAATTCCAAGGAATGAGCTGAAGCCGTAATACGCATCTCCAAACAAACCAATGACATAGAGCAGAAAGCCGATTATGAGGATGGTTTTAAGTTTGATGTGTTTGATGAGGAAACCTAACACCAATACGGCAAAGATGCTTGCAGGAAGATACCAAAGATGCACATGGACACCAAGATGTACGATATCCATCAAGATGTTGGCTTGATTAGAGAAATAGGCTTGTAGGCGGAAGGGGAGATAGATCAATGACCAGATCAGTGTAAGCTTGAGGATGTTTTTCAACCAAGCTTTTACTTTATCTTTCTGATCATAATCCATGAAGAAACCCGTTGCCATGAAATAAAAGGGAACCGCAATTCGGGCTACGACTTGGGCTGACGCAAAGTCAAGTGTTGGATCGAAGCCTGCAAGGGGTCTGAAATGAATGATCAAGATGAGATAAGCCAGCAACCAACGTGCGTTATCAATTCGTGGATAGTAGATTCGCATGACCTTATTCTACCACGCTCAAACTTGCATATCACACTAAACAAGACTATGATGAAGCTATAAGGATGCTATTTAAGCGGAAAGGAGCAGTACATGCTTAAACGTTTAATTTGGATCTTAGTGATCGTGCTTGGCATGGGTTTGAGTGCTTGTTCACAAGAAGCCGATCCAGTGGATGAAGTTGAACCGGACGATAATGAAGAAGTCCTCGTTTCGCTTGAACTCCCAGCGGATTATCCTTCAAATGTTTTACCGATTTATCCAGGTGGTTTTGTGGAAGTTGCCATGTCTGTGAATAAATCGTATACGATTGTGGCTTATTATGAAGAAGATCCCAGTGTATTGATTGAATACTATAAGGATCTAATCAAAGATGCCTCTGATTTAATGGTTACCGAAACAGCAAGCACGTATACAGCTTTTGGTGGCTTGGATGATCATACCTTTGCACTGGATATTGGAACCAGTACCAGTTATGAAGACTATCCGACAAGTTTATCCCTCACTCTAACTTACAATCAGAAATAGATGATGAAAAGTGAAGTTCGTATATTCGCATACTTCAGTTTAGCCTTCGTCATGACAGATTTCTTCTTTCATGGTTTGAATGGTTTTAATCTGGTTCAAATCCAAAGTTTGCGCATTCTGGCGTTAAGTTTTAGCTTGGCCAGTTTGCTTTTTTTATGTGCGTACCTTTTGCCTGGTAAAATTCGTAAGTTTACGTTGATCTTCTTTTTATTGATGCTATCCTTCTATGGCTTCACCCAAGTGAGCTATCATCTTTACATGAATGCGAACTATTCCCTATCGCTGCTTCTTTCCATGTTTGATCGTGTGCAGGATTACGCAGCTGATTTTACGGGTTATTTGAAACTGAAGAATCTACTGATTTTTCTGCCGACCATCGGGTTTATCCTCCTTGTTTATAAGATGAAATTCGAAGCCATGAAGGCAAAGATCTTTTTAATTCTTCTAAGTGTGGCCATCGCTTCTCATTTTATTGGGCGTTTAAGCCTCTATCAATTCAAACAAGAAGAAGATGCGTATACAGCTTATGAGTTGTATGCGCATCCCTTTAGTGCGGACATGAGTCTCAGTCATTTGGGTTTATCCACCTTTGTCATGGTGGATACACTTGCTTTGTTCAAGCCGATCCAAGAAGAGATCATCATCCTACCTGAACCCATCGTTGAACCTGTTATCAGTGTTCCGGACTTTGCGCGCAATATCGATGACAGTGCATGGATCGCAAGCATGGTGGATGAGACATCGGATGTGATGAAACAGATTGATGA
>JBLJAX010000150.1:0-4300 GCA_047637795.1 Erysipelotrichaceae bacterium
CGAAGTTTGAAAAAACTCCTTACCGTGCATCTGCAAATTCATCTTACCGCCTGCACCACCGCTAATTACCTTACAGTAAAGTTGCACAAATCAGTTCATCGTGCAACTTTTTTGTGCTAAAGGAGGTTGCGATCATGCAAGATATTAAAGAAGTGTCACGTTTGCGATTGTTAGGTTTGAGTCAACGAACAATCGCCAAGCAATGCCGAATCTCAAGGAATACGGTAAAGCTGTTTTATGATTTTTTAGACTCAAGAGGTTGGGACTATCATACGATCAAGGATTTTGACTGGCTTCAGATCATCGATTTGATTGAGCTTCAACTTAAGTCCGTCAGGGAACTTCATTACGAACTGCCTGACTATGAAAAACTGGTTAAGGAGTTGAGTAAACCGGGTGTCACAATGCAGTTACTCTGGGAAGAGTACGTACAGAACTGCCGCAGATCGAATCAGCTGTACTACCAGATCACACAGTTTAAAAAGCATTTTCATGACTACATCAATACCCACAGTTTCACCGATGTGATTCAACACAAACCTGGCGAGCGTATCGAAGTGGATTGGGCTGGAACACCTGTGATGTACATGGATCCCGATCATGGTGGAATGGTCAGTGGATCGCTCTTCGTTGCGGTATTGCCTTTCAGTGGATACACCTTCGCATGGGCATGTCCAGACCAGAAACAGGCCAGTTGGATCGATGCCCACTTGCGTATGTTCAGCTACTTTGGGGGTGCCTCACAGCTTCTCGTGCCGGATAACCTAAAGACCGGCGTCATCAAACATCCCAAATATGAAGATCCTATTCTGAATGTGAGTTATCGTGAGATGGCTGAGCACTATGGTTGTGTCGTATTGCCCACACGTGTACGAAAGCCCAAGGATAAGGCCAGTGTCGAGAACAGCGTGAATCAACTGACACGCTTCATCATTGCGCGTTTACGCAATCATCAATTCTTTACCCTAATGGAGTACAATGAACAATTACTCATCACCTTAGATGCCTTCAATCATAAACCGTTTCAAAAGAAGCCCGGTTCACGGAGTGAAGCCTTTGCGCAATTCGAGCAAGCATTCCTTAGACCACTTCCTATATTTCCGTATACCTTCTGTCAATGGCGAAAGGCCAAGGTCCAGATGAACAGTCATATTCAATTTGAGAAACGCTATTACTCGGTACCTTATCGCTTTATTGGCAACGAGATTGAAATCAAAGTCTATGCCGATCACCTTGAGATGATCGCTTCAGGCTCTGTGATTGCCCAGCATAAACGTCTGGGCGTCCCAATGGGCAGTTACTGTACGGTTCCGGACCATATGCCACCCCAAAGTCAGATTCATCAAAACTGGTCCAAAGAACGCTTCATCCGTGAGGCGAATCTTATTGGAATCCATACAACGAAGGTCATTGAACAGTCCTTCGAGAATGTCAAACATGAAGCGCAAGGATACAAGACCGCTGTTTCAATACTTAAGTTGGCCGAACTCTACTCTGTGGAACGATTGGAGAATGCGTGCCGACGCTTGCTTGAGAAAGGTCAGTACCCTCGCTATAAGCATCTTAAGACGCTCTTACAGAATGGTCAAGACAAGATGAGAAGCTCTGATATCGAAGCGGATCAACGCAGTGAGAAAGCCTTTGTGCGAGGAGGACAGTACTATGCCCGCAAAGCTTGAACACGATGCGATGATTCGCAAACTGCGCGAGATGCGCCTCCCCATCATGGCGGATGAATTGGATCATCTTCTGAACTCCAACCAGTTGAGTAAAATGAATACCCTTGAGGTGCTAAGACATCTCATTGATGAGGAGTATACCAACCGTAAAAACAATACGGTTCACCGCACCATCAAGAAAGCCAAGTTCTCAGACAGTCGAGCGCGTTTGAGTGAGTTACTCCCGGATCCCGAGCGTGAGATCAATCTCAGTGTCATCGAACAGCTCAAGACGAATCAATACATTCACAATCGAAAGAATGTCATCCTCTTAGGAGCGACGGGAAGTGGGAAGTCTTTCCTCGGGAATGCGCTGGGCATCCATGCTTGTGAGGCGGGTTATACCGTCAAATATGTTCGCATGATTGAACTGCTCTCCGATCTGGAGATCAATAAACTTCAAGGAACCTATTGGCAGTTCATTAAACAACTCGCTAAGCTTGATTTACTAATTATCGATGATTTCTTATTGAGCAGTACGACCCAACAGGAACAGCAGGATCTGATGGAAGTCATGGAGAAACGCTCACGGGATCGCTCGACCATCTTCTGCTCACAAATGGAGATTGAAGAATGGCATCGACGTCTAGGAAGTAGTGCCATCGCAGATTCCGTTCTCGATCGCATCATACCGAAGTCACATCAACTCATCTTAAAAGGTGAATCGATGCGTTCTAAAATTGACTAAATAATTGGCTAGAGCCATCCAATTTTTGGGTGGCTCTTACTTTCCGACGCAGTGGCTCTCGATGTCCGATGCGCTGGTTCTATTTTGACGGCGTTTTCAATTCAAGACAAATAAAAAAATTAGATAAATTATGTCAAGGAATATTGAGTATTTCTTCATCACAAACGAAGTTCTAGATTTTTCCACGATGAAAAAAGTCTTTAATCATTCGGAGTCTTTAATCATTCTTGATTATGTGCTATCTTCTAATTAGATAGAGTAGATATCGTCGGAGTGATATAAACTGTAAATAATGCGAAGAAGTTTAGCACAACCGGCGATCTTAGCAGACTTATTGGGATGAGTCTGCTTTTTCTTTTGGACGTACGTTTTAATCGGATGATCGGTGGATACTTGAATACTGATGCCAATGACTTGATAGAGGATTGTCCTGAGATAACGATTACCCTTCTTACTGATGCTTAAATGCTTTCCATCCTTCTGACCTGATTGATAAACAAGCGGATCCAGACCCGCGTAAGCAATGATCTGACGCATGTTTCTAAACCGTGAGAGGTCTCCAAGCTCCGCAATCAAACGTACCGCCAAGAGTGGTCCGATTCCAGGAATGCTCTTAAGCTGTTCAAAAAGTGGAAATTTCTCAACCATGCTCGTCATCTGTTCAATGATACGCGTTCGTTCTTCTGTGTAGAATTTGATCTGCTGAATGAACCATTTCAAGATTTGTGTATCCACGCTCTCAGAGGACGTTCCAGGAACACAGTTCTGACAGTAGGCTTTCAAGTTTTGAACAATAGGCTGTGCTCTACTAGACTGGAGGCCATCCTCAATAAGACGACGTTCAATGGCGTCGGAGCGCTTATGAAGAATGAGATCTGGATGTGGATAGGCTTCGAGTAGATTGAGGTAGTACGTCGTATAAACATTGTCAAAACAGTCTTCAAACCGTGGAAACAGGACGTCCATCTTCTCTTTGAAATGTACCTTGCACGTAACCATCAGTTTCGTCAAGGCTTGATAGCTGCGATCCAGTTGAAGCAGTTCATAATACACTTCATCAGAGTTGGGACTGAGAGGTATATCCCCATCGTAAAAGAGTCTTGCCAAGGACTTGGGATCAGCCTTGTCACTCTTGGGAATACGTATGCCACTGTTCTTTCGATGCTTGGCGGCCAAGAGTGGACTGACTTCACTCTGGGGATAGTGTTGATCCTTGAGGTAGCGCTTCAAGGGACGATGGTAGATCCCTGTGGTCTCAAAGATGAAGATGGGCGGACTTCCTTCCACGGTGTTCAAGCGATTGTACAAGTCATCCAAGACCTTGAATCCTTCCCGATCATGAAGGATCTCAATCGGTTTTTGAACCATAACGTCTTTAGTGGCGTACGCACAGACATGACTTTTGCCTTTGGATACGTCGATTGCGATACACGCTTGTGTGCTGTTCATCGCACAACTCCTTTCCGGCATGTTTGACGGCAGGTTGAATCCTCTCTCCATCCTTCTCTCTATTTTCGTGTGTGATGTAGGGTCATCCGAGATGCCCGAATTAGATCTAAGTAGATTCAAAAGGATGGAAGAGGATGGAATCATTTTTAACGACGCGATCTTTACCAAGTAAAGTCGCTAAAAGAGCACTTACTTCTCATCCTCAACCCCATCTTCATGCCTAAAACAAAAGGCCAGAAGAATCACCTGTTCTTCCGACCACATCGAGATGTCGTTCCATTTATGAAGCAAATGGAGAAACAAAGAGTCAAAGCCCTACGGTGACGTCCATCTCACCTTCATTCTATGACTTTCAAGTCAGAAGATTCAAGATTCCCTTCTAACTTTAATATACAAAAAAAGAGCCGTAACTCCATAAATAGTGTTCTCAACTATTTATTCGTTA
>JBLJAX010000151.1:0-2848 GCA_047637795.1 Erysipelotrichaceae bacterium
GGATGTATTCACGCAACATGAACGATAGTTTAGATCTCTACAATGCACTTAAACAGTTGAAAGTTGGAAACCGTTTGCGTCTTGATGCGAAGACACAAACGATTTTCACGTATCATCACGATAAAATCGATGTGCATGCGGAACATGCGCATTTCATTATGACGGAAGATGATTTTATTGCTTTGTATCAAGATGCCATCTTTTTACCTTATTCCAAGAAACCCAGCGTCGAGATTGAAGTTGATAAAGATGAGGTATATTACACTACATGGAAAAAATAGTTCTGCCTTTGCTCGTCGTCTTGAATCTCTTTGCGTTTGTCTTGATGGGTTTGGATAAGTATTTCGCAATCCAACAGCGAAATCGCATATCGGAGCGTAATCTATTGTCTCTAGCATTCATGGGTGGAAGCTTGGGCATCTATTTTGGGATGGTCGTTTTTCGTCATAAAACACGTAAAGCTCTTTTCAATTTGGGTGTTCCCTTGATGATGTTGGGACATTTCATTTTATTCTGGTATCTTAATGCTTGACTTGGAGTTTACTCCAGCGATTAAACTGGATGTGTTGAAGATGCGTTCATGGTATGTGCTTTGAGCAATTGTTGATATGGAGGAAAAATATGACCATTTCAGAAGTCAGTAAAATTTATGATTTGAGTGCCGACACCTTGCGTTATTACGAAAAAATCGGTTTGTTGGACTTTGTTCAACGAAATGCGAGTGGAATTCGTAATTATCAAGAAAGTGATCTGCGTCGGATTGAATTCATTCGGCACATGCGCAATGCAGGTTTAAGCATTGAAGTTTTGATTAGCTATATTGAACTCTTCCACCAAGGTAATCACACCATCCCCGAGCGTAAGCAAATCCTCCAGGAACAAAGAAATCTCCTTAATCTTAAAATTAAGGAGATGCAGGAAACCTTGGATCGATTGGATTGTAAGATTGAGAATTACGATATGATCTTGCTCAAACATGAACAAGAACTTCAAGCCATTCAGGATGAAGCAGAATAATTAGTTTTGGATGATTGAGCCTAAGAAAAATTCATGCATGATTTTAAGGACATCTTGATTGATGTCTTTTTCGTCTAAGATGCGGTGTGGGACATTCTTCAAGATAAAAAGACGTTTACGTTTATGCGGGATTTGATCAAAGGCATAATCACTGCTTCGAACGGGAATGGTTTGATCTGACGTGCCATGAAAGATTAAGACAGGGCAATGAACCTGTGCGATGCTTTCTTTGCATTTCGCCACCACATCCCGAAAAGTGTTTGTAAAGTGATCTGGAAGCTCTGGGTACTCGCCTTGTACAACGACATTATCCGGTAGACGTAAGATCTGTCGTGCTTTATCACCAACCGTTTCAATGACGGCTTTGACGGTGATGTATTCAAAGCCCGGCGCAATGAGCACCAAGCGCTCTACAGGATAACGACGCGCCAATTCCGAAGCGATGACGCCGCCCATGGAAAAGCCAATCAAAATGATTCTCTTGTTCGATTTAAATAATTCTTTTAGGGGTTCTTCTGCACGTGCGATCCATTGTTTGGCATCGATGTCATCCAAGTGGGTCTGATCGAAAAGCAAAGGGGCTTCAATGGTATACCCCAAAGGTTCAAAGTATGCACGTAAAGTGTCGTATTCATGTGAACGTCGGACGCCAAAGCCATGGACACAGTAGAGAAGGGGTTTTGATTCTTGATTAAATAGTTTTAATAACCAGTTCATGCGTTTCACCTCAATTAAACGATAACACTCCAAGCATCTTTTTGCACTATGCTATAATTTAAAAAAGAGGAATGAACATGGATAAAATAGCGTGGATTGGGACAGGTGTCATGGGACATGCGATGGTCAGCCATCTCATCGAAGCCGGACATTCGGTCAAAGTGTATAATCGTAGTCTACAGAAAACAGAAGGCTTGCAAGCCCAGGTCTGTTTATCGGTTGAAGAAGTTGTGAAAGATGTGGATGTGGTGATTACGATGTTGGGCTATCCAAAAGATGTGGAAGAAGTGTACGCGAAGATTTTCAAACATCAGAATACGAAACCCTTGTGCATCGATATGACGACCTCTGCACCGGAATTAGCGAAGCGCATTGCCCTAAGTGCGAAAGATTTTGGCATTGAAGTTTTGGATGCGCCAGTATCGGGTGGCGACATTGGTGCGAAGAATGCCAGCCTTGCCATCATGGTCGGTGGGGATGAGAATGCATTTACCAAAGCCTTGCCTCTATTCGAAAAAATGGGAAAAACCATCACCTATTGTGGAACAAGCGGGAATGGACAGCATTGCAAGATGGCCAATCAAATCGTCGTGGCAGGGAATGTGGCTGCGGTTGCGGAAAGCATGAGTTATGCGATCAAGCAAGGCTTGGATCCCAAATTGGTTTTACAAGCCATCAGCGGAGGTGCGGCGGCTTCTTGGCAACTTTCAAACAACGGACCGAAAATGATCGATCGTGATGATAAACCTGGTTTTTATATTCATCATTTCGTTAAGGACTTATTGTTGGTTCTAAATGAAGCAGAGCAGGTGGGTTTAGAGCTGCCTGTCGTGAGTGAAGTGCTCAGTAGTTACCAAGCTTTAGTTGATAAAGGCTATGCATCGAAAGGAACACAGGCATTGATTGAGCATTACTTAGACGAGTCGTGATAAGATGAAAACAGGAGAAATTAACTATTATAAATCAAGAGGAAAAACAGAAAAATTTTGAAAAGATGATTTAGACGTAGTAAAAACGCATCCCGTTGGACACATTTTTGAAATTTTGATTTTAAGCTTTAAATGGCTACCTCATTTTAGCGAAGTCAAAATCCAGATTGTGAACTTCTAAATGA
>JBLJAX010000152.1:0-3185 GCA_047637795.1 Erysipelotrichaceae bacterium
TATGAAAAGAACTTATCAGCCGAGCAAAAGAAAACACCAAAAGGTCCACGGTTTCAGAGCAAGAATGAAAACGGTTGGCGGACGGAAAGTTTTGGCTAGACGTCGTGCCAAGGGCAGAGAGGTTTTGTCGGCATAAAAGTCACCTTCGGGTGATTTTTTTATTAAATGTATGAAGAAGCAATTTCGCATTACTAAAAATGAAGAATTCCAAAAGATTATCAAGGCAAAGAAATTTGTTTCCAATCCGTCTTTTACTGTGTATTATAGACCTAGATTCTTGGAACACAGTCGAATAGGGATATCCGTTGGTAAGAAATTGGGATCGGCTGTGGTACGAAATCGAATCAAACGTCAGGTACGAATGATGTGTCTCGAAATAACAGAATTCAAAGAAAACTATGATTGTGTTATTATGGTGAGGAATCAATACCAAACGCTGGATTATGCTTCAAATTTGAAAGCGTTAAGCCAGTGCTTCGCAAGAATGAAATCAAAGGCAAAAGTAAGCCTTATAGGAGATTTGAATGAAAAAGTTGTTACAGAATAAAAAAATGTGGATCGCATTGACCTTGCTCTTTGCGTTGACTGCATGTACACGTGTCGTAGACAGCGAAGGAATCATCATTCCTGAGAAAATCATTACCTTGAGTACACAAATCGGAGATATTCTAGCGGATGAAAGTTGGTTCTCGGCTTTCTTTGTTTTCCCAATCTCACAAGCCATCAACTTCATTGCGAAGTACACAGGCGTCATTCTTTCAATTATTATCGTTACAATTCTAATCAAACTCTTGACACTTAGTTTCACCATCAAATCAACAGTTGCTTCTCAAAAAATGCAGATGATCAATCCTGAGTTGAAAAAAATTCAAGATAAGTATGCAGGGAAAACCGATAACGAATCTAAAATGCGCATGGGTCAAGAAATGAATGCAATTTATGCTAAACATCAAATCAATCCATTTGGTGCGATCTTGGTTATGTTCATCCAGTTTCCAGTCATCATTGCAATGTACCAAGCGGTTCAACGTGCGGATGCTGTCGTAAATGGCAGTGTCATGGGCAATAGTTTACAAATCAGTCCAATGGCTTCCATCACGCAAGGTGTTTGGATTTTCATGGCCATCTATATCTTAATGGGTGTCTTCCAATTCATTTCAATGAAGTTGCCTCAGTATCTTCAAAAGAAGACTGCGCCAGTTAAAGAAAAAGCATACGCAAACAAAGAAACGAAGAAATCTGGTCCAAATATGGAAGTCATGATGTATACCTCGATTGGTATGATCATGGTCTTGGCCATCAACTGGCCAACAGCGATGTCCTTGTACTGGTTGGTCACAGCAATCGCTCAAGTTGCACAAACCGTATTCATTCAATATAAGTACATCACACCGAATGCAGGTAAGTAAAAATGAAGCTCTATACAGGTAAAACGCTGGATGAATGTTTAAATAAGGCAGCGAAAGAAAAAGACGTTACGGTCGATGCCTTGACCTACTTCATCAAAGAAGAAAAAACAGGTTTCCTAGGTTTTGGGAATCAAGTCACTGCTGAAATCTATGCCATCACCGATGTCTTGGAATTCATGCATCAATACTTAACAAACTTCTTCTCCAATATTGGACTTGAAGTTGAAGTCACAGTCGGTGAAGACAGTGAAGGCTTAAAAGTGATGTTGAATGCAGAAAACAATGCGATTTTGATTGGAAAGAGTGGCCAGACACTTCATTCCTTGAATACGGTTGTTCGCAGTGCGATCAGCTCTGAATTCAGAAAACACTTCAATGTTCTCGTCGACATCAACAACTATAAGGTCGAACGTTACGAGAAAGTCATCGCAATGGCCAATCGCATCGCTAAGACTGTCTTAAGAACCAAGATTCCTGCAACCTTGGATCCATTACCGAATGATGAACGTAAAGTCATCCACCAATACTTAAGTACAATGAAAAACATTCGTACAGAGAGTGTCGGCGAACGGAATCAACGTCGTTTAAAGATTTTTTACGATAAAAACAAAGCTTAGTTCACTAAGCTTTTTATATCCAAATAAGGCTGGTGTATAATAGTGAGTATGAAATGTATCGTTGGACTGGGCAATCCAGGCAAACCCTATGAAAAGACCCGACATAATGTCGGTTTTCGTGTGATTGATGGCTTATTGCATAAACACGGTGTAAAACCATCCAATAAATTTAAAAGTGAAATCGCTCAGATTAAAATCAACGGGACGAATGTCTTATGTGTCAAACCTTTGACCTTTATGAATCTGTCTGGAGAAGCAATTCGTTTGGTCATGGATTTCTATAAATTGACTCCTGAAGACTTTTTGATCATCTATGATGATTTGGATCTTCCGGTCGGCAAACTTCGCTTAAGAGAAAAGGGGAGTGCTGGTGGCCACAACGGCATGAAGAGTACGATTCAACATCTTGGTACTCAACAGTTCCCAAGATTGCGGATTGGGATCGATAAGAATTCAATCATTCCTACGGTTGATTATGTCTTAGGAAAGTTTACAAAAGAAGAGGAAGAACGTCTTGAATCTGTGATCAAACGTTCCGTACAGTGTGCGGAAGATTTCACATCGATAAAATTCGTGGATTTAATGACGAAGTATAACACCATCGAATGAAAGATCTAATTCATAAAATTATAAAGCATCCTGTCATTGAAGACTTTTCAAATGGAAAGGCTTCTTTTGCGCATTTATCACCAACCCAGGAAGCTTTATTGATCGCATCAAGTTATCTGAATAAACCAAGACCGATTGTCATCGTTAAAAGCAATCTTTATCAAGCTCAACAACTCTATGACAAGATTCAATTCTGGCTGGAAGATAAGATCGTCCTGTTTCCGGTTGAAGAATCCCTTCGTGTTGAAGCCATTGCGGCATCGCCTGAAATCAATGCCATTCGAATGGAAAGTCTCTCACGCTTAAGCGAAGAGAAAGATTTGATTTGTGTCACCCATGTTGGGGCAGCCATACGTTACTATCCGAGACCCAGTTTTTATCGTGAGAATCGTGTTCATTTGAAAATTGGACAAAGCATTCAAATGGCACAACTGAAACAATCCTTGCGCTATTTAGGCTATACCGAAGTCACGAAAGTCGATCAACCCAGTTGTTTTGCGACACGTGGTGAAATTGTGGATGTGTATCCCATCAATCAAAATGAACCGAT
>JBLJAX010000153.1:0-3619 GCA_047637795.1 Erysipelotrichaceae bacterium
AGGCACATCTTTCATCAATTCAATCATTCGAACCGGAACCATTTCGATATTGGGAATTTCAACACCCACCGCATTCCGACCCGGAATCGGTGCCTCCAAGCGAAGCTCTTTCGCCGAAAGTTCCATCTTGATGTTGTCTTGTAACGAAGCAATCTTAGATATCTTGACATTGCTTTCGGGTCTTACTTCAAATTTGGTAACAGCTGGTCCAATGTGCGTCCCAACAAGGCTGGCAGTCACACCAAACTCACCAAGGATCTCAATCAATTTCCTACCTTTTTGACTTGCCGCTACACTATTCGCGTTGGATTTAGATTTAACCGCGACTTCATCCAATAGACTAAGACTTGGTATTGTATAGTTTCCACCCGAAACATGCACGGTTGCAGCTGATTTAGTTTTAACCTCAGGCTCCAAGCTTTTCGTCTTTGGATGGGCTTTAGGTTCATCAGGTGTCAAGAAAACCGTTCGTGAGGTACTGACTTGTGGTTCATCTATGTAATTGACTTCCTTCTTACCACGCTTCACCTGAATTGGTTTGATTTTAGTCTTAAGCCAAGTGAAATCCACATTCATCATGATCAAAGCAAGATACCCAATGATCAAGACAAACAACGTTCCCAAACGATCGAACAGAGTTGTGAAAAAGGCGTATAAAGCAACACCGAAAACTCCACCATGCGATGGGAATTTATCAAAGAAAATAAAATTGATTTGTTCTAACCAATTATTTAGAACACCAAAGCCTACATCACTAATTTCATAGCTGATGTAGGTACTCGTTAAAATGATTAAGACGATGCTTAATATGCCCATCAATGCATACTTCAATGAAAGATGGAAATGTTTACGATTAAAGATACGATAAATGGCATACGAACCCAAACCAAAATAGACAAGGTCACGGCGTACACCAAACAAGACATTCACGATGCGATCAAAGTAAATGCCAATGACACCTAAACGTTGAAACGCAATAAAAATCAATGCTAATCCGATGAGCGCAATAAGGATGATTTGACTGTGTTTGAAACTAACTTTCTTTTTACGAGGCATATCAGTCCGCTAAATTGATTTCGACAATGACCGGCAAAATCATCGGTCGCTTGCCTGTTTCCTTCAAAACATACTTTGTGATCTTATCCTTCGCTTCATTGCGCGCACTCATGTTCTCATAACGCTTGTTTTCAACCATTGAAGCAATCGTATTCTCGAGAATTCCACCGATCTCCTTAACAATGTAATCCGCATCTTTAAGATAAATGACGCCACGCGATTGAACATCCGGACCACCAATGACTTCTTTGGTATTGAAGTTCAAAACAATACCAATGACGATGACGCCATCCGTAGATAACATCTCACGATCCTTGAGAATCAAACCACTGGAATCCAAATGTGCATTGCCATCGATTAAAATCTCATCCAACTTGATGATATTTGCAGTATTCGCGAGTTTCGCGTTTTCAAATGTCGCAATCTGTCCATTGTCCAAGACAACGATCTTATCCGCATAATAACCCAAGTCCAAAGCAATCGTCGCATTGTTTACAAGATGACGATACTCACCATGAATTGGAATAAAATATTTAGGTTTAAGTAGATAAACCAACATCTTGATGTCTTCAATCGACGCATGCATCGAAATAACCTTACGACGATCCAAGGTAATGACATTGACATCTTCTTTGTACAATTCATTTTCCATCATGCTTGCTTCTTTTTCCGTACCAGGAACAATCGGTGAAGCAATGATGACCGTATCATCGGAATCCAGTGTAAACATTTCTTCTTCTTTCAAAGCGATCTTATGCATCAATTTAAAGACTTGTGGACCGCTGCCAGAGATGATGACCATGACATTATCCAAATCATTGTTGAATTTACCCTTAGGCAGTTCCAAATCCAACGGCATCTTATAATAACCTAAAGATTCCGCCAAACGAAGCAATTCACGTTGTTCTTGATTGAAGAAAAACACCTTACGTTTGTATTTCTTAGCCAACTCCATCAATTCAATGAGTCTGAATAGATTCTGCTCATACATCGTCACAAACACACGACCCTTCGCATCTTCCAAAACATCTTCGACTGTCTCCGTAATCATGTGGTTAGGTGCTGTATAACCTGGACGATCCGCCCCAACCGATTCCGTTAGAAAAGCAAAAACACCTTTCTTTCCAATTTCCGCAAAATTCGTGATGTCACAAGCAAAGGCTGGATTGCGCGTATTGAAATCAATGATGAATTCACCGGCATAAACGATGTAGCCAAAAGGACTTTCAATCGCGATGCCAAATGCATCCGCAATCGAATGGGTCAAACTAAAGGTACGAATATTGACTTTGCCAATATTCAAATTGTCATCGCGCTTGATGACCTTGATTTGATAATCACTCAACTTCTCTTCTTTAAATAGTTTCTCGATCAGCTTTGCCGTCAAGGGCGTTGTATAAATCGGTAGATTCACTTGCTTGATCAGGTAAGGTAGAGCTGCCATCGCATCGTCATGACCATGTGTGATGAAGATGCCTTTAATTCTTTGCTTGTTTTCGATAAGATACTTAAAATCCGGGATGATGATTTCAACCCCGAGACGATCCTTATCCGGATACTTAAGACCGACATCAATCACAAAAAGATCTTGATTGATCTCGACGACGGTTAGATTCTTACCATCCTCATCTAAGCCACCCAACGCAAAAATGCGTACTTGATTCATTATATTTCCTCCTAAATAAACACTATTTTCATTATAGCGTATAAAACAAACTTAAGCCAAAACTTCTTCACCTTTTAAGGTCCAAGTATTCGCTCCAGTTATTTTCACTTTTACAATCATACCAGCTTTGGCATTCTTCGGTGTAAAATTGACCAACTTATTTGTTTCGGTATAACCACTGTAGACATCTGGATTCTTCTTAGAGGGTCCATCCACTAAAACATTTTGAACCGAATCCACAAGCTTTTTGTTGTTTTGTAAGGCATAAACGGATACACGCTGATTCAAACGCTTCAAGCGTGATCGCTTGACTTCCAACTCAATGTTATCTTCCATCTTGCTTGCTGGTGTCCCATGACGTGGCGAATAAATGAACGTGTAGACATTGTCAAATTGACAATACTCAATCATCTTTAAGGTATCATTGAACTGTTCTTCTGTTTCATTTGGAAAACCAACAATGATGTCCGTCGAGAATGCGATGTTCTTAACTTTTGCTTTTAGCGCATCATAGACATGAAGATACTCATCGGTCGTATAACGACGTCCCATGATTTTAAGAATCGCATTGCTTCCGGATTGAAGCGGAAGATGGACAAAAGGCATGATGTTGTCGTATTGAGCGATGATATCCACCATCTTGTCACTGAAATCCCAAGGATGACTTGTCATGAAACGAATCCGTGGGATATCGGTTTTAGCCACATCTTCCAACAACTCCGCAAACCCATAGTCAAGATTTAAATCTTTTCCATATGCATTGACGTTCTGACCTAACAAGGTAACTTCTTGATAACCTTCTTCAACCAAGGTCATGACTTCCTTCAGGATATCTTCTTTTAAACGTGAACGTTCCTTACCACGTGTGTATGGAACGATGCAGTAGGTACAAAACTT
>JBLJAX010000154.1:0-2519 GCA_047637795.1 Erysipelotrichaceae bacterium
GATTCCACAGAAGGAAGATAATTCCATCAATCAAGACCTGCTCTTGAATACGATTGGAACCTTCAGTTTCGCAAACAACAGTGGCTTGATCAAAGCCGACAACACCAGTTTCCTAGCCACAGAAGGCAGTGGAGCGATCACAGCACTTAATCCTGGGGACGTAGAATTAAGACCTTATACCCTTGAACAAGCCAATGTGGACTTGGGTAAGAGTATGGTAGAACTCTTAGAAGGCCAACGTGCATTCCAACTCAACGCACGTGTTGTACAAACCGCAGATCAAATCGAAGATATTGTGAATAATCTGCGCTAAGCAGGAGGACAAGTATGGATACACCCAAAATGGAGATCAAAGCCTATGACTTTAGGTCCCCGAAAAAGTTCGCAAAGGAACAACTCAAAACAATTGAAAGTCTTCATGAGAACCTAGCCCGCAATCTTAGTTCAATGATCACTGGTTTGACACGATCTTTTTGTGAGATTCAAATCACCCAAGTCGAAAAGAAACGCTATTCGGAATATACGAATAGTCTTTCGGATTTTGCCTTGTTCACAAGCTTTGATTTGATCCCCATTGATGAGAGCATCGAAGTCACTTTACTTCTCATGACCATTCATCCTGAAATTGCCTATTTCCTGGTAGATAAGCTTATGGGTGGCGATGGATCTGGTTATAACTTGATACGGGAATTTACCGAGATTGAGATGTTATTGCTTGAGAAGTTCTTGAATAAAGTAGGCCGACAAATCGAAATCAGTTGGGCGAAGTATCTTGAGATTGAAGCCGCCATCAAAGCCACTGAAATGAACCCTCGCATCATCCAGATGTTAGCGCCTGAAGACATCGTTGTAGTCATTGACTACAAGGTGACATTCGAACACTTCGAAAGTCCAATGAAAATATGTCTTCCTGCTCAAGCATTAGAAATGATGATGGATCGCTTTACTCCCAAGTTTGCGAAGAGTTCGAATAAAAAAGCGGATGACAATCGAGATGAGATGCAACGGACAGCAGTACTCAATGCCTTAAAGGTCGCGGAAGTGGAACTTAAGGTTGTACTTGATGAAATTCAATTGGATCTCAACGATGTCTTACAACTGGAAATCAATGACTTGATTCCACTCACAAAACGCTACGATGAACCGGTTACGGTAAAGTTGGATGATCATCCTTGGTATACCGCCAAGTTAGGTGAGACAAAGTTTCAGAAAGCGGTCAGAATTGAAAGTCTGATCGATACGGAGGACGTATGACAAAGAACCATGAACAAGAATTGTTGATTCACCTTAAATCCTACATTGAACCTGCTGTAAAGGTTGGACTCTATAATGTCCAAACACTCTTGAATCGTAATTATCAATGCATCGATCTTGAGGTGAAGTCACAGTATCCTACAGAACTTGCCTTGAGCATGCGTGAAAACATCGTAACAGCTAAAACACAGTACCAAGGTGCGTTCAATACGAATTCAATCACTTGCTTTGAGCATGAAGATGTGGAGAATCTCCTCAAGATCCTCATGGGTCAACAAGACGAACCTCTAATATTCGATGATTTTGGTTTGAGTGCTTTTGGAGAAATCGTATCGAGTTTTCAAAGTGGATTTACACAAAGTCTAAGTGGACTTCTAAGTAAAAACATTCATTATGAACGTCCTGAAACACATATCATTACTGTTAAGGATGCTGGACTATCTCCGTTCCCTGCAAAAGTATTTACCGTAACATTTATTGTGGAATATAAGAGTGGTCAGATGCCGATTGTGATTCATTTTGACTATAATGCCATCACATCACTATTAGACCAACCCCTAAACAACACCAACTCTATCAATAACATACCTAAAATAAATGGCATTGAAGAGGTCCAGGTCAAAGAACTTAGAGTACCGAAGTTCACACCAAACAATGACACCATTCAAAATGCCGATCCTCAGAAGAATCTCAATCTGATCATGAATGTCCCCTTGAATGTGTCGGTTGAGATTGGTAAGACAAAACACAGAATCAAGGATGTGATGAACTTCGCCGCTGGGTATGTCTTAGAATTGGATAAACCATTAGGTGCACCTGTGGATATCGTCGTGAATGGTCAACTTATCGCCAGAGGTGATGTGGTGGTCATTGATGAGAATTTCGCTATCCGTGTTACAGAAGTTATCAACACACAAGTTACATTATCAAACGATTAACGCTGGATTTCAGCGTTTTTTATTTAAGTACATGCTAATTCATTCGATGTATTGGTGAGGGCAGTTTGCCTCATTCTCAAAAGCGAAAAGGAATTCGCTTAACATTCAAGGAGGAATATAAATGAGAATTCAGCATAACATCGTGGCGTTGAACGCCCACCGGAACTCTACGGTGAATCAAGCTTCCGTGTCCAAGAACATGGAAAAATTGTCATCTGGCTACCGAATCAATCGTGCTGGTGATGATGCGGCAGGTCTATCCATTTCGGAAAAGATGCGTTCGCAAATCAAAGGTTTGGATCAAGCAACCCGTAATGCGCAAGACGG
>JBLJAX010000155.1:0-3815 GCA_047637795.1 Erysipelotrichaceae bacterium
TCCACTGAGTGTTGCACTTCCTCCAATGCCTATTGTTCCAGCCACTGACCAATTGCCACTGGTTGACCCCGGCAAAATAAACAAGCAAATTGCAATTAAGAACATCAGCGTGATCTTATTCAAGTTATACTTCATTGTCATTTTTCCCCTTTCAAATGTCCATTTAATATAATTAATCTCTCGTAAGTTAACCATATTATTCTTACCCACATTCAAGTAATATGCAATTAGTGTATGAATTCTGAGTTACTTGAAAGTTCATCATAAAAGCGATCAGCAAACAAGTTACAAATATATTTTTCAACACTTCTCCCCCCCTTCCCAATTAAATTATAACTTAAATTGTCTAAGAGTCAGCTTTTCGAATATTTTTGGATAATCATCGAATGATTCGCTATTACTGAATAATTATCTTAGAATAGTTTTAATTGGGGGCTAGTAATGTACAACAACATTGGTAAACTGATTGGGTTCTATCGCAAGCGCGAATTTGATACTTCAAAGAATCCAAAATATGCACAAAGTAATTTCATCATATTTAATGGGCGTCGAATATGTTCTCAGTCAAAACTCTCTTCAATTGAGAACGGCAAACCTAAGATCCCATATGCAGAAGAGTACCATTACTTAATTAATAATCTGGATTTCAGAGCAATGGACTACTTTTCTGTTGAGAATGTTTATAATGATTACCTCTATAGACTCCTAAATTGCGTACAATTTGAGAGCAACATGCAATTAGAATTTCTGTACCAAGAGTTTGAGTCGCTACTTCATGGATATCGTGAATATTTCTACTTGCATGAGTTAAATGAAGTCATTGTGCTCACTTTCAATTTAATCAAAGGCATTTCTTTGCCCACAGATCTTCAATTTGAATTCTACATGGATTCTTATAACTGTTATAGCATCGAGCTACAATGCCTCATTATGAACTTTACCTATTTATTTGTTGAAAATTATAACCCAACCCGATCAGCTAGAGAGAAGGTTAATGAATTGATTATGAATTCTCAGATATGTGAGCCTTTAGTTGATATTTTGAAAGCAACTTTATATTTGAGGACAGGAAATTTTATTAAAACTGATGAAATACTTAGCTCAATCAAAAAAAGCGAACTTAGTAATTATCTAACATTCAAAATCGAAAGATTGCAATTCATGATGAGATCTGAACTTGTTACTCATCAAACTCAGTTAATGCAAATACAAAACCCATCGGATAAATACAATGAAATTAATCTATTTGAACGTAGTAGAACACATTTGCATTTAGCTACGCTTTATTTCTCTTTTAAAGAGTTTGATTTAGCCTTTACGTTTTATAAGGAATCAATTCTTATTAACCCTGAAATCGCATGTGTAAGTTTTATATATGTTTTTGATTGCCTATACGAATTAAACCGTTTGAATGAACTTGACAAATTTGAAGCAATTTCAAGCATACATTTAAACCGTTTTACTCAGCTTCATGCAGAAGTTAGATCCCTGTGTATAAGCCTTGCAAAAAATCATTCTCCTTTGAACACACGATTTATGAATTCTCTCTTTACAAATTTGTCATCTTTAAATCGAGAGAGCCCATATGTTCATATTGTCCGAAAACATTTACTAAAATATGTGGCAAGAACACATAGATATAAACTTATCTATGATTTCGAAAGAATCATTGAGAACTAAAATTTTTAGTGTGTACAATAAAATTATACCGAGTAAATGAGTTTGATAAGCAAATTAAAAAGAGTTCAGATTGCTCTGAACTCAAGGTCTTATTTCTTAATATTATAGAAAGCGTCAGCGCCTGGGAAGACAGCGACATTTTCCAATTCATCTTCAATACGGATAAGTTGATTGTACTTCGCGATTCTGTCTGTACGGCTCATTGAACCGGTCTTGATTTGACCAGCATTGAACGCAACAGCGATGTCTGCGATCGTTGTATCTTCGGATTCGCCAGAACGGTGAGAAACGACGGTTGTGTAACCATTACGTTTTGCCATTTCCATCGCATCGAAGGTTTCACTCAAAGTACCGATTTGGTTGACTTTGATCAAGATCGAGTTTGCGATACCCTTTTCAATGCCTTCTTTCAAGATTGCAGGATTGGTGACGAACAAGTCATCCCCAACGATTTGGATACGTTTGCCTAAACGATCGGTTAAACGTTTCCATCCGTCCCAGTCACGTTCGCCCAAACCATCTTCAATGGATACGATTGGATACTTATCTACAAGTTTTTCATAGTAATCAATCATTTCATCCGAAGTTAGAACTTCTTTTGTGGATTTCTTGAATGTGTAAACTTTCTTTTCAACATCGTAGAATTCACTTGCCGCAACGTCCATTGCCAAAGCAATGTCTTTACCAGGCACATAACCAGCTGCCTTGATTGCTTCAATGATAACTTCTAGAGGTTCTTCATTGTTTGCCAAGTTAGGAGCGAAACCACCTTCATCCCCAACAGAAGTCACGTGACCACGGCCCTTCAAGACTTTCTTCAACGCATGGAAGGTTTCAGCACCCATACGGATCGCTTCTTTAACACTTGTAGCGCCAACAGGCATGATCATATATTCTTGGAAATCGATCTTCGCATCGGAGTGCGCACCACCATTGATGACATTCATCATTGGAACTGGCAATTCTTTCGCATTGAATCCACCCAAGTATTTGTACAATGGGATGCCGTAGAAATCAGCAGCCGCACGTGCACACGCCATGGATACACCCAAGATCGCATTGGCGCCCAATTTTGATTTATCATGTGTTCCATCCAATTCAATCATCAACGCATCAATTTCATTTTGACGTGTGACATCCATACCCAACAAAGCTTCTGAGATGATGTCATTGACATTATCCACAGCCTTCAAGACGCCTTTTCCTAAGAAACGTGTCTTATCATCATCACGCAATTCCAACGCTTCACGCTCACCAGTGGAAGCACCACTTGGAACGATCGCACGACCGAATGCACCGGATTCTGTACTAACTTCTACTTCAATCGTAGGATTCCCACGGGAGTCCATGACTTCACGAGCGTATACATCAATAATATATGGCATTTTTACTCTCCTTTTTTAGGCCTTGACGGCATCGATGATGGCTTTAAACGAGTCTACTTTGAGTGAAGCACCACCAATGAGCGCTCCATCCACGTCTGCTTCTGACAAGTATTCTTTGATGTTTTCAGGTTTAACCGAACCACCATATTGAATGCGTACTTTATCCGCCGCATCGACTCCGAAATTAACTTTGACTTCATCACGAACCAAGGCACAAATATTCTGTGCGATTTCTTTGGTTGCGTTTTTACCTGTACCGATTGCCCAGACTGGTTCATACGCAATGACCAAGTTTGCGACATCTTCAGGATTCAATCCACTTAAAGCCGCTTTTGTTTGACGACGAACAACCGCTTCAGTTTCACCTGCTTCAAATTCAGCTAAGGTTTCACCGACACATACGATTGGTGTCAAACCATTCGCTACAGCCTTCAATGTCTTCGCATTGACGGATGCGTCTGTTTCATTGAAGTATTGACGACGTTCCGAGTGCCCCAAGACAACCCATTTCACACCGACTTCCTTCAACATGCCCACACTGACTTCACCGGTGAAAGCACCACTGTCGTTCTCATTGACGTTTTGAGCCGCAATGATCAAACGTTTTGCATTTTGTACAGAAGCTTGTAATGCAAGATACGATGTCGCAACACCGAAGTCCGCATCATCATGCAATAAAGGTTCAACGGCAGTAATGAATTCAACGGCTTCTGCAATCGTCTTATTCAACTTCCAGTTTCCTACAATAAT
>JBLJAX010000156.1:0-6920 GCA_047637795.1 Erysipelotrichaceae bacterium
AGCTCGCTCGATTGGTATGAACAACACGCAAACAATGGTGTTTGTCATTCTACCACAAGCGATTAAGAATGCGTTCCCAGCAATCGGAAATGAATTCGTCGTCAATATCAAAGACACATCCGTTTTGAATGTCATAGGTGTCACGGAGTTGTTCTTCCAATCCACAACGGTGGCAGGCATCATCTATCGTTTCAGTGATACCTTCTTCGTATCCGCATTGATTTATCTATTCTTAACTTATTCCACAACCTTGATTCTGAAATACATCGAAGGCAAAATGCAGATATCGGGTTTCGATGGACCTTCCAGTCAAACCACACCTTTAATCAAAGGCCATTTCAAAGCAAAGGAGCCAAAGCAATGATCATCGAAATCGAACATCTCGTCAAACGCTTTGGCAAACTAGAAGTCCTCAAAGACGTCAGCCTAAGTGTCAATAAAGGTGAAGTCATCAGCATCATCGGCTCAAGTGGGAGCGGCAAAAGCACCCTCTTACGATGCATCAATCTATTGGAATCCTATCAATCTGGAACCATTAAATTTGAATCAAAAGACATTTTAAGCTCAATCAAAGGCATCAATCAGTATCGTGCTCAAGTGGGCATGATCTTTCAATCCTTCAACTTGTTCTCACATCTCACAGTCCTTGAAAATTGTGTTATCGGTCAAGTCAAAGTACTCAAAAAGAAACGTTCAGATGCGGAGCAACTCGCCATGGAAATCCTCGACAAAGTCGGTTTGGCAAGCTTTGCGAACGCTTCTGTCATGACACTCTCGGGTGGTCAGAAACAGCGTGTTGCCATCGCTAGAACCTTGTGTATGGAACCAAAAGTCCTTCTCTTTGATGAACCCACCAGTGCTTTGGATCCTGAAATGGTTGGAGAAGTCTTGCAAGTCATTAAATCATTGGCAAAAGAACATCGAACCATGATGATTGTGACCCATGAAATGGCTTTCGCAAAGGAAGTATCCGATCGTGTGCTTTTCATGGATAATGGAATCATTCTTGAAGAAGGAACTCCAGATGAACTCTTCAATCATCCTAAGCAAGAAAGAACCAAAGAATTCTTACAAAGATTTAGAAACCAATAGCGGATTAAGTTCCGCTTTTTTTATGCAGATGTTAGAATATCACTATGTTCCAACGAGTCTACATCGAAATCACCAATACCTGCAACTTAGATTGTGCTTTCTGTTTAAAAAACAAACGCAGTCCAAAGATGATGACCATTGATGAATTTAAACATATTTTGCAGGAGATCAAAGATCATACGCAACATATCTATCTTCATGTTCAAGGTGAGCCTTTCATGCATCCCAATCTATTGGATTTTCTAGAGTGTGCGCATGAAGCCAAGTTAAAAGTTCATCTGGTTACGAACGGAACCTATTTAGCACATGTCGATGAAACATTATATAAACATCCTGCACTTGTTCAATTGAGTATTTCGCTCCATGCACTTCAAATCAACGAGCTTGATCAAAATCACTTGGTACTAAAGCAATTGATCAAAGACTCTGAAAAACATCACTTCTCACTCTTTTTAAGGATATGGCGTTTTGATGATCTTGCATCACGTTCTAAATTATCAGAACTAATTGATGTGTCAATCGATCAACTGCCCATGAAACGAAGCAAAATCGCTCCCAATCTTTTTATCGATCTCGATGATACTTTCACATGGCCATCCTTAAACAACACCTTTATATCCGAACAAGGCTATTGTCATTCCGGTACAAAACTCATCGCAATACTTGTAGATGGAACAGTTACTCCCTGCTGCTTGGATGCGGAAGGCATCATTGATCTTGGCAACATCCACCAAGTCAGTTTTGAATCCATAATCAATGGAAGACGATTGACAACACTCAATCGATCTTTCAATCAAAATATCTGCTCAGAAGAACTCTGTAAACATTGTACATATCGTCTAAGGTTCAACAAAAAAAGAGGGATAACCCTCTAATTCTGTCTTTGTTTCTGCAACAAGTCGATGATGTCATCAATTTTCTTACCTTGTTCGAATGTCGAATCAACTAAGAATTTGATTTCAGGAATCTTTCGAATCATCAATTTCTTACCCAGCGCTCCACGGATCTGCTTTGCATAACCGTTGAGTGCTTTTAATTGTAGTTCAGCTCCTTTTTCTTTATCAAGAAAGGTCACATACAACTTAGCAAGCGAATAATCATTCGTCATCTCAACATCCATGATGGTCACAAAACCAATATCTGGATCTTTGATTTCAAACTGAATCATCTCTGAAACTTCTTTAAGAATGACTTGTGCAATTCTTTGTTGGCGTATCGCCATATTGATACCTCCTAGACTTGAGGAACTTCACGATCCTCAAATGCTTCAATGACATCATTTTCTTTAATATCATTGAATCCATCAATTGTTAAACCACAATCATAGCCCGCTGCTACTTCTTTCGCATCATTTTGGAAACGTTTTAAAGTTCCCAACTTGCTTGTGTAAACAACCGTACCATCACGAATGATTCGAACCTTCGCATCTCGTACAAGTTTACCATCGGTCACCATACAACCAGCGATGGTTCCAACTTTGGTGACTCTGAAGAGTTGACGAACCGATGCTTGTCCCAATACGACTTCTTTATATACCGGTGCAAGCAAGCCCTTCATCGCGCTTTCCATCTCATTGACGGCATCGTAAATGACATTGTACAAACGAATATCAATACCTTCTTCTTCAGCCTTGCGACGTACAACCGCATCTGGACGAACATTAAAGCCCATGACGATCGCGTTACTCGCAGAAGCCAACATGATGTCAGATTCTGAGATTGCGCCTACAGTAGAACGAATGACGTTGATACGAACCGTTGCGACTTCAATGCGTTCCAAAGCTTGTTTGATGGCTTCGGCTGAACCTTGAACGTCTGCTTTAACGATGATATTGATTTCTTGAAGATTTCCATCCTCAATCGCTTTTGATAATTCTTCCAAACTAACCGATGAACTGCCTTTACGTTCAGCATCAATCTTGACTTGTGAACGACGATCGGCAAGTGCACGTGCTTTCTTCTCATTGTCAAAGACCTTGAAAATATCACCTGCAACAGGCACATCATTCAAGCCAATGATTTCAACAGGCATTGAAGGCTTGGCATCTTTGATCTCACGACCACGATCATCCGTCATTTTACGGACTTTACCAAAACATGCCCCAACAACCAAGATATCACCCGCATGCAGTGTACCGTTTTGAACCAAAAGGGTTGCGACAGGACCTCTGCCTTTGTCCAATCGAGCTTCAATGACAGAACCAGAAGCCATACGATTTGGATTGGCTTTTAAATCTTGAACCTCTGAAACAACCAAAATGGATTCCAACAAGTTTTGAATGCCTTCACCAGTTTTAGCTGAAAGCTTACAGAACATGACCTCTCCACCCCATTCTTCAGGTGTCAATCCCAAGTCTGCCATCGCATTGTAAATCTTCTCAAAATTAGCGCCTGGTTTATCAATCTTGTTTATCGCAACAATAATAGGTACCCCAGCAGCTTTAGCATGATCAATGGCTTCACGTGTTTGAGGCATGACCCCATCATCCGCTGCAACCACAATGATGACAATGTCTGTTACTTTAGCACCACGTGCACGCATGGAAGTAAAGGCTTCATGACCAGGTGTATCCAAGAACGTCAACTTCTTACCATTGACAGTAACTTGATACGCACCGATATGTTGCGTGATGCCACCATGTTCACCATCGACAACCTTTGTCTTACGAATCGCATCCAACAAACTCGTCTTCCCATGGTCGACATGACCCATGATCGTAATGATCGGAGAACGCTCTAATAAATCTTTTGGATCATCGAGTTCGATATCTTCCAAACTATCCTCATCAACAGCTTCTTCTTTAGTGACTTCTACGTTGTATTCCATACAAATGAGTTGAATCGTCTCATCATCCAAATTTGTATTGATGGTAACCATCTTACCCAACATGAACAACAACTTAATGATGTCGCTGGAGTTCTTATTCAACTTCTCAGCAAGTTCACTAACCGTTATCCCCTCTTCATATGCAATCTTCGTTACGAGCTCAGCACGAGGCTTGAACTCTCTTTGCGTAGTTCCTTTACGCGGCTTCTTGTTGTTTCTTCTTACGGGTCTCCCCATAAAAATCACCTACTTTCTTTTAATACTTTATTTGCCATATCAACATTTGTGATTCCAATTGCAATGGCAGTCTGATTGATGTTTGCATGAAGCAATTGTCCATCCAAATCATCAAGCAAAGGAATTCCATAAAACAAACATTTATCACGAATCACTTTCTGACTACGTTCGGAGGCATCTCGGCTCAACAAGACCAAATAGACTTTCTTATTGCGTATGCCTTCAAGCATACGATCCCCGCTCACCAAGGCATTGGCGCGTTTGATGATGCCGAGAAACGCATAATCATTGAATGCCATCTAAGTAATCCTTAACTTCATCAAATAAACGTCCGGGAATCTCACATTCTAAAGCGCGTGCCAATGAACCTTTCTTACGTGCGACCTCTAAAGCCTCATACGACTTCAAGAGATAAGCACCCCGTCCATTTGCTTTACCTGAAAGATCGATCTTTACTTCGCCTTCAGGTGTTTTGACGATTCGCAACAACTCTTTCTTGGGAGCCTGCGTCATCGTCGCAACACAACGTCTTAAAGGAATTTTTTTCATCAAAACCTCCTTTATTCTTCATCCTCATAGTAATCTTCAAATTCATCGAAATCAATTTCATCTTCCCATTGAGATTTTTCAGCTGCCTCATTACGTGCGATTTCAGCCAATTCTTCTTCAGTGTACTCAATCTTGATTTCGTAATCCTTATCCTTCTTCAACTCAGAACCGCGTAAACGTCTTTCTTCTTCTTCTTGTTTCTTCGTCTTACGTTTCAAAGGCTCTTTCTTTTCAGGAACAGGCTTGTTATCGGCAATCGCTTCAAACTTAGAAACATAATCATGTCGTACTTCCAAAGGTTTACGTTCACGTTTAGGTTTAGGCTCTTCTTTAGGTTTCTCTACTTTGACTTCCTTGACGACAGGCGTTTCCACAACCAAGGTTTCAGAAGGTACATATTCTTTCTCTTCATAGAAATCAGTAGTTTCTTCATCCTTCAACGTCAAGTCTTCAACGATTTCAGAATAGACTTGTTGTTTAGCCGCTTCGAGCTCAGCTTGTTTAGCACGTTCTTCTTGTAGCTTGCGTGCCTTACGTTCTACGATCTTCGCTTCTTGCTCTAATGAGAATGCTTGAGCTTCACGATTCCAATCACGACCTTCAGCTTCAATATCCGTGCGTGATTTGATATCGATCTTCATGCCCGTCAAACGAACCGCAAGACGTGCATTCTTCCCTTTTTTACCAATGGCTAAGGAAAGTTGATCATCTTCGACCACAACCACGATGCCACGTTTTTCTTCACTTTGGATAACCGCTAGAATTTGAGCAGGACTCAAAGCATTCTTTATCAATTCAAAGATGTTTTCACGCCATTCAAAGATATCGATCTTCTCACCCTTCAACTCTTCAATGACGACTTGGACACGTGAACCACGTGGTCCAATACAAGCACCGATTGGATCGACATCGTCACGTTTCGAGAAAACAGCCATCTTGGTGCGTTCTCCGGCTTCACGTGCAATGGCTTTGATCTCAACAATGCCTTGGAAGATTTCAGGAACTTCTTTTTCAAACAAACGTTTGACAAGTTTTGTGTCCGCACGCGACACCAAGACTTGAGCACCCTTGGTGTCTTTGGTGACTTCGGTAATGACCAAACGAATCTTTTGGCCTTCCTTATAGGTTTCACCCGGAATCTGAGCAGCTTTAGGCATCATAGCCAAAGTCTTACCCAAATTGACGACGACGAATTTCTCTTCAACCGATTCAACGATCCCTATGACCATTTCATCCAATTTATCAATGTACTCATCGTAAACAGCTTTCTTTTCAGCTTCGCGAATCTTCTGCTTCATGACGTTCTTCGCCAAAAGAGCAGCTGCTCTACCCAATTCATCGATGTTTACTTTGAGATTATGCAATTCACCCAATTGATACTCTGGATTGATGGCTTGAGCTTCTTTCAAACCAATTTCCAATTCATCATCTTCTACTTCTTCGACAATTGTATATTGTTGATACAAATTGACTTCACCGGTTTGATGATCGATATCAACTTTGACCAATGCATCTGGAATTTCGATGTGTTTACGATAGGCTTTTGCCAAAGCTTCATTCAAAGCCTCTAGAACAATTTCCTTTGTAATGTTACGATTCCCTTCCAAAGCTTGCATTGCTGCTAAGAAATCTTTAAAATTCATGCGCCTCTCCTTAGATTTTCACTGCCAAGTGGATCTTAGCAATATTCTCTTTCTCAAACTTCAATAATTTTTTACGTGCTTTGATTTGAACCTGAAGCAAGCCTGTAACGCCATCATAATTCATCAAAGTTCCATTCCATTCCAAAGCTTTTTCAAGTGGATGATGAAACAGTATCTTGACTTCTTTCATGATCGATCGTTTGATATCAAGATCATCTTTCAATTCACGCTCTGCACCGGGTGAACAGACTTCAAGAAAATACTTCATATCCTTTAGTGGACTTTCATCCAACAAGGGTGAGATCTCCGATGCGATCAAGGTACAAGTATCCAGATCCATCGTCCCATCCTCAAACATCACGGCACATTGCAAGATGCGCATGGACGCTTCTTGTGTCCATTTAAGCTCAGCTAATTCGACCTTGTGTTTTAATAAAGCGGGCTTTATCAATGCTTCAATTTCTTTGAGTTCCATATTCTCCTTAAACAATAAGTAAGGAGTGGCGAACCACTCCTTTTTTCTCATCTACGCAATAATGATACACAAAATCGCATCAAAAAGCAAGTTTAAAA
>JBLJAX010000157.1:0-2404 GCA_047637795.1 Erysipelotrichaceae bacterium
CCTCTTCATTGCAGGTGATGATGGGTCTTAAATCCAAAGCATACCCAATCAATGCGGTAACTTTACCAATACGTCCACCTTTTTGTAGATACTCCAAGGTATCCAAAACAAAGTAGACTTTTGTCTTATCAATGGTTTCTTTGACTTTAGCAATGACTTCTTCAAAACTCAAGCCCGCTTTGATGAATTCAGCAGCTTTGATGACTGTTAAACCACTTCCAATCCCGATGTTCTTCGTATCCAAAACTTCCATAGGAAGTGGAGCTTCTTTTGCCATCAAATTAATAAGATTGTACGTACCCGATAAACCACTGGATAAGACAACTGCCAAAATGTGCGTAAAGCCTTCAGCTTTGATTTGTTCAAAAATCTTAGTGATGTCTTCACCTAAAGGTAAAGATGTGGAAGGAACTTCGACAGGTAGACGTTCGTACATCGTTTCTGCGTCGATATCGACCCCATCTCGATAGCTATGATCTTTATAGTTGACCTGTAAAGGTGCTACAAATATACCCAGTTCTTTAACTAAATAGTAAGGGACATCACTGCCCGAGTCTGTTAATAATGCGATTTTATGCTTCATGAATGATACCTTCTCTTTCTAACAATAAGTTACGTGTAAAGCGATGCAAGGCAAACGATAATGCAGTATAGCGTAAGATACGATGTGCATTGGGCAATTGATTCAAGCTAAAAGCTTCTTCAATCTTCTCAATTGAAACCAATTTGACTGCTCGCTCAACTTCATTAACGAAACAGTCAAAGGCCACATCCAAACCCAAAGCCTCTTTACTTAGATGGATACCTTTGACAATCTCAGAGAGTTCAAAGATATCTTTAAGGAGTGCGATAACCATGATGTGCGATACATGCTTACGACTATACTTTTTCTTGATTGGAGCCGGGATCCATTTCAACTTCGTATAGTTGTTGATCATGGACGCTGTTATCGGACGCACACCGAGTTGATTCAGGTTTAAATTCACTAAATCAATGACTTGTTCCTTGTAAAGGTCAATTGCGGGTAATTCAGCCCACCGGGCAATATGCAGTTCGTCCATAGTTCTCCTTAATCTTTATAACTGTATTATATAGTTATCATAACTAGATGCAAGCATAATAAGCAAACAAGTCTTAAACTTGTTTACTTTCTTTGCAATACGACAGAATTGGATGCTTCTATTTCTATATACTGTGGATTGAGTCGAGCTTTCTTAGTACTCAAATGATAGATATGCTCAACAATCTTGTATTCGCTGAAATCATATTTAAGCGTCACTTTTTCTTCTGCTAAGTTATGGATCACAATCACAGCTTCAGTTTCATTGGATGATTTGATGGCATACACATTCGGGTGGAGCTCAAGCGCTTCCAAATCACCTTCAGTGATCACATCGTATGTATTCTTGATGCGTGTAAGATTTTTGTAGTGATTCAACAAGGAATTTTTATCCTTCAGTTGCTCACCAACACCTGCTGTCAACTCGTTCTTATAGTCTGCAGCACTTGGACCAAGTGTCTGCCCTGTTTTATCACTTAAACTCCAAATCATCGGCAATCGTTTGTTTTCATCTTTACCACTACCACGCATTGCGATTTCTTCACCATAATAGATGAAGGATCGACCTGGCATCAAGAGATAAAGACTCGCCATTTGTTTCAATGCGATGACTTGATCACTCTTGAAATAAGCAGCACTTCGACCTTGGTCATGATTAGAGATGAACGGCGCATCCAAAGCATCAGGATTGATAGCCTTGACTTGCGCTTGATAATTAACCAAAGCTGTCGCAAGATCTTGACCTTTCTTCGATCGTATCGTTGACGCAATCTTACCATCTGATGCAGACAAGCCAAAATTGAAGAAACTTTCAACACCACTTTGATAGTACTTCAATACCGTACCTTCACTGGACCATGCTTCGCCAATGATATAGGCATCTTCTTTATAACTTTTAGCTGTGTCACTTACCCAAGCTAAGAACTCATTGTTTCGAGGCACATCTTGATTGTAGAAGGATGTGACCGCATCTAAACGGAAACCTTTAACCCCTTTATCCAACCAAAATTTCATGATGGACGCGAATTCTTCACGAAGCTTAGGATTATCTAAATTGAAGTCTGGCATCTTATCCCAAAACAAGGCTTCATAGTAATACCCTTTACCAATCGGATAGTATTTACCCTGTGCTTGTTCACTAAAGACATAATAATCACAGTACGATGGTTCCAAATCACATTCATCATTCAATACCTGTCGTTTTGCTTCAGTGAACCAAGGATGTTCACTTGAACTGTGATTTAAAACCAAGTCAATAATGATATCGATTTTGTATTCATTTGCTTTTGCGATGAGATTATCAAAGTCTTCCATTGTTCCGTACTTAGGATCTATCGCTTTGTA
>JBLJAX010000158.1:0-4452 GCA_047637795.1 Erysipelotrichaceae bacterium
TCGTAAGTTTAATCATTGGTATGATCTTTGTGTTCAACCATCTATAGGAGGAAAAATCATGCAGAAAGAAGAAGTATTGAAGCTGGCTTTTAAAGCAATGGGGAACGCATACGCGCCTTATTCTAATTATCATGTCGGGGCTTGTGTCGTTACCAAAGATGGCGCGACTTTCTTAGGTGCTAACATTGAGAATGCATCTTTCGGGGCGACCAACTGTGGTGAACGCAGTGCAATTTTTGCGGCATATTCAAATGGATACCGTAAAGAGGACATCGAAGCGATCGCAATCGTGACAGATGGTCATCGCATTGGTGCACCATGTGGTATCTGTCGTCAGGTTTTATCGGAATTGTTAATGGATCAAACACCGATTTATTTATCAAATGGTGTCGATACCGTTGAGAAAACAATCGATGACTTATTACCGATGCGCTTTACCCAAGAGGATGTTCTATGAGTTTTAAGTCCGGTTTTGTGGCTTTGATTGGTCGACCGAATGCGGGTAAGAGCACCTTATTGAATCAAATCTTGAAAAATAAAGTTGCCATTGTATCCAATAAAGCACAAACAACACGTAATACGATTCGTGGCGTGAAGAATGGTGATGACTATCAAATCGTTTATATCGATACGCCTGGGATCCATAAACCACAACACGAATTAGGTCGTCAACTCAATCGATTGGCGTTTTCTGCGCTTGAAGGTGTTGATTTGATCTATTATTTGCTTGATGTGACAAAACCTTTTGGAAGAGGGGATGAGTTTGTTTTAGATTTATGTAAACGACAAGAATTACCAATTCTTTTGGTTTTGAATAAAATCGACTTGATCACAAAGAAAGCGTTATTAGAGAAACTTTTAGCATTTTCTGAAATGAATCTTTTTCAAGAAATAATTCCAGTCAGCGCAAAGAATGATGACAATATTGACCGTTTGATTGAGGTGAGTTTAAACTTCATTCCAGAAGGAGAAGCCATTTTCAGTGATCCTGAAATGGTTGAATATCCGGAATACTTCTATATCACTGAAATCATTCGTGAACATGTCTTACATCTAACGAATCAAGAAGTGCCTCATTCGGTAGCGGTTGTTTTGGATGATTTCAAGGAAGATAAGAAGGGCATTTTGATTCAGGCCAGCATCATTGCGGATCGCGATTCACAAAAAGGCATTTTGATTGGTAAGCAAGGTTCGATGTTGGTTGAGATTGGAACGAATGCACGTTTGGAATTAACCAAACGATTTAACAAACCCGTGTATTTGGATTTAATGGTTAAAGTGGATAAGAATTGGC
This sequence comes from Erysipelotrichaceae bacterium, assembly GCA_047637795.1. Lineage (GTDB taxonomy): Bacteria > Bacillota_I > Bacilli_A > Erysipelotrichales > Erysipelotrichaceae > UBA2212. Next base: position 1,295 of record JBLJAX010000158.1, read on the forward strand.
GCAATATTCAAAAGCGTATCAACGCTTATAATAATTGGGATCTTGATGAATGACATCACACGTGTGATTGTATTGAGTCAAAGTGATTATCAAGAAAATGATGCGATTATCAAAGCCTTTTCGTATGATTACGGTTTGATGAGTTTTGTCGCAAAAGGAATTCGTAAGATCAACAGTAAGAATCGAAGCATCTGTATGCCATTTGCGATTTCCGAGTTTCAGTTCAATCTTAAAGAAAGTTCAAGTTTACAGTCATTGCTTAATGGGCAGATCATTGTCACCAATCACAGATTACACGATGACTTGAGCAAATATGCAATCGCAAGTCTTTGGACGGAGCTCTTAGGGATGAGTCTTGAAGGAGAAAGCGATGAAGCTTTGATTCATGATTTGTTTGAGAACACAATCACACTTTTTAAGTTGATAGAGGAATCTGATAATTACGCTGCCTTCATCTTATTTATGTTAGCGAATTTCTTAGATCGTACAGGCTTTGCGCCACATGTGGATTCATGTGTCGTATGTGATGCGAGCAAGGTAAACAGCTTATCGATTGAAGAAGGTGGTTTTGTATGCAGTGATTGTCAAATGCATCTGCATACACCTATATTTGAAGTAGAGTTGTTGCGGGACTTCAGACTTGCCCAAAAAGTAGGTTTTAATAAGTTGAAAGATTATTTGAATTATAAGAAACCACATCCAGACTGTGTCAAATGGATGATTCAATTCTTTGAATATCACATTGGAACATCACTTAAAGCGTGGGAATTTATGCATAAATGGTCTATAATAGAAGAGTTATAGGAGAGTAAAATGGACATCAAATTTGAGACAATCGTCAATCATGCTAAAAGTAGTGGTTTTGTTTATCAAGGTTCTGAAATTTATGGTGGTTTAGCCAATACTTGGGATTTTGGACCTTTAGGGACCTTGCTCAAAGAAAACATCAAGAATGCTTGGCGCCTAAAATTCATTCAAGAAAGTTCACATAACGTTGAAATCCAATCAGCGATTTTGATGAATCCAAAAGTATGGCAAGCGAGTGGCCATTTGGCAACATTCAGTGATCCTCTAATGGATTGTAAAAAGTGTAAGACACGTCATCGTGCCGATAAGCTGATCGATGCCTTCATGGAAGGCAAAGTCAATGCTTCGACCATGACGCAAACCGAAATGCAAGTGTTCATCAAAGAAAACAACATTGCTTGCCCAAATTGTGGCGCGCACGATTTCACAGATATCCGTCAATTCAATTTAATGTTTAAGACATTTCAGGGTGTTGTGGAAGATGCGAAAAATGCGATTTATTTGCGTCCTGAGACAGCGCAAGGGATGTTTGTCAATTTTAAGAATGTTCAACGTACGAGTCGTAAGAAGGTACCTTTTGGAATTGGACAGATTGGGAAATCATTCCGTAATGAAATTACACCGGGTAACTTCATTTTTAGAACACGTGAGTTTGAACAAATGGAACTGGAATTCTTCTGCAAACCAGGCACGGATATGGAATGGTACGGATATTGGAAAGATTTCTGCATGAACTGGTTGACCAGTTTGAATGTCAAAGCAGAGAATCTTCAATTACGTGAACATGATCCCGAAGAACTCTCTCATTATTCAACGGGTACCAGTGACATCGAGTATCGCTTTCCTTGGGGATTTGATGAAATCTGGGGGATTGCGGATCGCACGGACTATGATTTGAAGCAACATCAATCGCATTCGGGTTCGAACATGGAGTATTTGGATCCAGCCACCAATGAACGTTATATTCCTTATTGTGTTGAACCCGCTGTTGGGATCGAACGGTTGTTCTTGACCTTTTTAACGGATGCGTATGAAGAAGAAACGTTGGAAAAAGATACGCGTGTCGTTTTACATCTCCATCCATATCTTGCGCCTTATAAAGCATGCATCATGCCTTTGAGCAAACAACTCTCTGAGCAAGCAGATGCGATCTATGCTCAGCTGGCTAAATTGTTCATGGTTGAATATGATGAAGCGGGCAGTATAGGAAAACGTTATCGTAGGCAAGATGCGATTGGTACGCCATTCTGCATCACAGTCGATTTTGATACAACAAATGATAAAAAAGTAACGGTTCGTCATCGCGATACAATGAGTCAGGAACGTGTCGCCATTGCGGATTTAACGGAATACATTAAGCAAGCAGTCCAATTCTAATATGCATGAATCCTTGATTCAAGAAATACGTAGTAAAGCGGATATTGTTCAAATCATTCAGAATTATCTTCCGCTGATTAAAAAGGGCAAGAACTTTGTTGGTGTTTGTCCTTTTCATGACGATCATGATCCATCAATGTCGGTTTCACAAGACAAACAAATTTTTAAATGCTTCGTTTGTGGAGCAGGTGGAAATGTCTTCAACTTCGTAAAGGATTTTGAACAGATTCCTTTTCCACAAGCAATTTTGAAAGTTGCACAACTTGCAAACATCGTTGTTGAGGAACAATACCTTGAGCGTCAGACTGTATCGGATGCCAAACATAAGCAATTGTTCGATGTCTTGGCAGAGTATGTCCGTTATGCACATTACATTTTGAATACAACGGATGGGCAGGTCGCACGTGATTATCTAATCAAGCGCGGATTGGATGAGTCTATCATCGATAAGTTTGAACTTGGTTATAATTTGGACCAAGATCAAGCAACACGCTTTTTATTGGCAAAGGGTCATTCCCTTGAACATTGTGTCAAAGCCAATTTAACGCGAACAAATGAGTACGGAAATAAGGATGTCTTTGCGAAACGCATCGTTTTTCCGATTCATAGTCCAGATGGTAAACCCATTGCTTTTACAGCACGGACCTTGGATCCCAATGAGAATAGCAAATACATCAACTCAACCGAAACCGATCTGTATGTCAAAGGTCAAGTGCTCTATAATTATCATCGAGCTCTAAGATCCATCAAACTTAAGAAAGAAATGATCGTTGTGGAAGGGGTCATGGATGTGATTGCTTTGGACCGCGTCGGCATTGAGAATGTCGTCGCAACCTTAGGTACCGCTTGCACAAAAGAACAAATACGCTTGATGCAAAGCGCCAGTCATAATGTCACGGTCTGCTATGACAGTGATGAGGCAGGGCAGAGTGCTAGTTTGCGCTTGGCCCGCTTGTTATTAGCCGCACGTATGA
>JBLJAX010000159.1:0-5259 GCA_047637795.1 Erysipelotrichaceae bacterium
CTTGGATCTGTTTGACATACGACATGGGAATGTATTTCATGAAGAAGATGTTTGAACCCTCACGCGAAAGCGCTGTTGGTGTAATCAAATTCAAGCTGCTCATCATCAAACCTAAAGCCAAACCAGCGAAACTGACCATCAACAGAAGATCGGGATTGGTCCAATCGATGCTCTTGATGAAAGTGGATAATTCTTCTTCACCGCCACCACCACTGACACTACTGCCAATCGAAACCAGAAAAATAATGGGTAGGATGAAAGCTGTGGCAATATTGTTCAATAAATAAATCGGTGTACGAATCATCAAACGCATCTCTTTTAAGAAATAACTCATCATCGCACCTTTGGTGCTGGTTTCTTTCTGATAGGCTTTGAGATTGAGCTGTTTACGTCCAGCAGCAGTTTCATTGACACCAATGATGCCGATGAAGTACACGATTTTGCTGATATAAAGGAAGACAAAAACGACGAGTGCTGTTATGACGAGGAAGAGAATGAAACTTATCCATGAACCATCCACCAAGCTTTGAATCGCAAAGGGGAGGTTTGGAAACATGAATTTGAAGATGGCGAGAAGGGAATTGTTTCCCTCCGTCAACATCGCCAACAATTTCTCTTGCGATAAACTCGCAGTGCCGCCCACGACAACGTTGATGCCGATGGCAAAGGCCAATGCAAGAAAGCCACTGGCATAATTAAAGAGATCACGATTCTTGAAGAACGGTACGAAGGCCATGATCACCATGATGATGACAGCGCCAAAAGCCAAAGGTACGACCGGACTTAACAACAAGATGATCAACACCTTCACATAGAAGAAGACATCGGGATTCATGACTTGAATATAAGCGACCAATACCGGAATCGCCAATAAGAAGGTGGTCAAGTATTCGTAGACAACCGATAAACAAAACTTACTTAATACGATTTCTTCTGGTTTCAAAGGAAGCGCCAATAAGGTTTCACTGTCTTTACTGAAGTAGTAAACGGCAGGAACCAAGAAGATGGACATGAAGAAGGTGACGCTGCTCAATGCAATGAACAATAAACTGAGGACCAAACCTTCTTGTTGGAGTGGAAGGAGCATATACATGCCTTCTTTGGCCAACATATAAAGTGAGTAGAGGGTGGGCATGAACGCCACCACCAGAAACAAGCCCATGAACTTATTCAATTTACTGCGTTTCGTACGACCATCCAGTAGATTGAAGGTATTCTTGAGCATGACGATAAACAAAGCTTTAAACTTACGCATTTTGGGTGACCTTCAAGAAAATGTCTTCCAAGGAAGCATTGGGATGGTCAAGTTTCAATTGTTCCAAGGAACCAAAATAGAGGAGCGCACCTTTATTGATGATGGCTACCTTACTGCATAGTTTTTCCGCAACTTCCAAAACATGAGTTGAGAAGAAGACGGTTTTACCCAAGGACACATGTTCACGCATCATTTCTTTAAGGGCGAACGCAGATTGAGGGTCCAAGCCGGTCAAAGGTTCATCCAAGATCCAAATCGATGGAGAATGGATCAAAACACCCATGACCACGATCTTTTGACGCATCCCGTGGGAATACGATAAGATCTTATCATTCAAGGCACTGGTCATTTGAAACGCTTCCGCATACTTGGTGATGCGCTCACGACGGGTGTTCTCATCCACGTCATAGATGTCTGCCATAAAGTTGAGATATTCAATGCCTTTCAAACGTAGAAAGATATCGGGTGTATCGGGTACGAAGCCAAACTGTTGCTTGGCTTTGAGGGGGCTGGTTTGAATGTTGATGCCATTGAGAAGGATTTCACCTTCATCTGGATTCAAAATCCCAGTCATCATTTTCAAGGTCGTGGTTTTACCAGCTCCATTGGGTCCAATGAAACCAATGATTTCACCCGCTTCGACGGTAAGTGAGAGTTGGTTGACAGCTTTGACCTGTCCAGAGTAGGTTTTTGAGATGTTTTTGATTTCAATCATAAGGGCTCCTTAAATGAACATCGAAATGCTAAGCATGATAATCGAGAAAACAGCGAGACCAAGACTTAAGAACATTTGACTATCGAGCAAGCGATCTTTTGAACGCACGATGTTGGATACGTTCACAAGCGCGTTGATGCCAAACATGGATAGAAGCGCCAACCACTTCGGTGCCGTTCGATTCACCGCACCACTCAAAGAGAATTGCATGGGGATGACATCGGGTAATAGCGGGTAGAGGATGGCTAAAGCAATGGCTAAACCAAGCATAAGCAACATCAAAATACGGATTTGTTGACTGCGATTTAGATTTTTCATAATTTCAGTCTAGCACTTCCATACTTTGATTTAAATACTCAATTAGACAGGTTGCGCGCGCTTCATCCCGGTCCAATAAGGTTGTTTGTGTGAATCGATCGGGATCACCGATCAGAATCAACGACTTACTCGCTCGTGTGATGGCGGTATATAAAAGTCGTTTGCTGTGCATGAAACGATGCTCCGGTACGATGGGGAGGATGACGATGGGGTATTCACTGCCTTGTGCTTTATGCACAGAGACGCAATAGGCCAAGGTGATGTTCATGAAATTTTCAGAGGTGTACTCCACGATACGCCCATCGAAGTCCACGATGATACGATTTTGTTTTAAATGATCTTCACTGGCATAGACGACTTCCACCAGGATACCGATGTCACCATTGTAGACATCGTCATTGGGTTGGTTCTTTAGCTGCAATATCTTGTCTTCTTCACGGAATGTCGTTGTCCCAACTTTCAGTTCACGTTTTGCGAAATCGCTTGGATTGACGACTTTTTGAATCGCATGATTCAAATTATCGATACCCGCCAATCCACTGTACATGGGTGCCAAGACTTGGATGTCCTGGATGCCATAGCCCTTGGCAAGGGCTTGTTGGACGAGGTTGATGATGATGTTTTTAACTTCGACCGCGGGTGCTTTGAACCATTTGATGTCACTGGTCAATTGACTGAAATCCAGTTCCTTCGTTCGCATTTGATGCGCGAGTTGGATGACATCCGAACCTTCCTTTTGACGATAGATGTGCTGTAAGGTGATGACCGGAAAACGCTTGGAAGCGATCAGGTCGCGTAAGACTTGTCCAGGTGCGACACTGGGTAACTGATCTTGATCACCGACAAGGATGATTTTCTTGACTTGAGCAGACGCATCCAATAAGTGACTGAACAACCAGGTGTCCACCATGGAGAACTCATCAATGATCAAACAATCGATGGCCAAGGGTTGCTTTTCGTTCATACCAAAGGTATTGGTTTCCAAATCCCATTTCAGTAAAGAATGGATGGTGTAGGATTCCACCCCATTGAGTTCAAACAAACGTTTGCTGGCACGTCCTGTTGGAGCGGCACACGCCAATGAGTGACTGGGATAGAGTTGACGAAAGAGTTGGATCATCGCACCGATGACAGTCGATTTACCGGTACCCGGACCCCCGGTCATGATGGTGAAAGGACTCTTGAAGAAGGTATGGATCGCTTCTTTCTGACTTTGGTCATAGCTGATGCCAATGGCTTGCTCATGCAGTTCGATGCGATCATCCAAGACCATTTCATCAATGGGACTGAGATCTTGAAAGGGGAATTGACTTAGGAGATGCGCAATGCCTTGTTCAGCTTTAAATTGACTTGGATGATAAACTTTATCGTCCAAGAGAATAAGTTTGTTTTCACGGACACAGGTAAATAGAATGGCTTCAAAGTCACTCTGAAAGTTTTTCTCGAAAAGTTGATTCAAATGATCATACAAGACATAACTATCCCCCCGTCGCATGCATTCTTCCATGGTCATGGCAATCAGAGCGGCACTTAGCCGTCGTGGATCGTCCAAATCAAAGCCAATGGATAAAGCAAGCTTATCGGCTGTCTTAAAACCGATGCCATCCACTTCTTCAATCAAACGATAGGGATTGGCTTTGACCAACGCATAAGCTTCCTTCCCATAGACACGATCCAAACGCATGATATTGCGAATACCCAAACCATGGGTGGTGAAAAAACGAATGGCTTCTTCATCTTCACCATAATTCAATAAACCCGCTTTGATGCTTTCTTCCTTTTTGGGCGTATAACCTTTGACATTTTTGATCAATGAACTGTCTTCTTTAAGCAGTTTTAGACTATCTGCGCCCAGTTCTTCCACGACACTTTCCGCAAACTTCTTACCAATACCAGGAAAAAGAGGCGAAGAAAGAAAGGTGATGATGGACTCGGGTTCATCCGGTAAGACACGATGGAAGGTCTCGACCTTGAATTGCATGCCAAAACGCGGATGTTCGACATAATTGCCCTTCAAGTTTAAAAGAATATCATGTGACATCTCAGGAAGATAACCAGTGATGGTCACTAATTTCTCATTGAGATCGTATAGACGAAAACGCGCTACGGTGTAGCGACTTTGTTCGTCTTGATAGATGACGTGACTGATTTTACCTTGGATTTCAATGGGATCCATTACAAGATACTCGAAAGGTAGATGGCGAAGACACCAATGGCGTTATTGATGAAATGGATGAGTACTGGCGTATAGAGACTCTTGCTTTTGATATACGCACGATTCAACCAGAAACCTAACATGAAATACGTCGGTAAGAAGAAAAGATCCATGTACTGTCCATCCGAGAGCGAAGGGTAGATATGGGCCATGCCAAAGAAGAAAGAACTAAAGAAGACCGCAAACATTTGAGAACGTTTTTGAAGCATGCCAAAGAGTAAGCCACGATACATGAGTTCTTCAACGATCGGAGCGAAGATCAAAGCTTGAAACACCAATAATAAGGGGTATTCCCCGAAGATATTGACCAATTCGTTTTGGTTCTGTGATCCGTCCAAGCCCGTAAATGTGGTAATCGCATAATTCAAGACCATGGAAGTGATTAACATCAAAGGAAGGGTGATCCCTATGGTTTTGATATTCAACATGGGTTCTTGCTTGAAGCGACGTCCCATTTCAGCCCAAAAATCTTTCGTAAGATAGATGCTGAGGATGAGAAGCAAAACCGAGTAAACAAAGTCAACACGTGCATCGCCAAGCATTTCGATTGGATAATTCGAACGTGCTAAAACCGCTACGATAAGCAGTGGGTATAAGGCATAAGTTCCAAGCGTGAAATGAAAGAGGAGAAAAAAGATTTTCTTTTTCGAATAGGGAAGATCAAAGTTGTGCATGGGTGACTCCTGCAATGGCGTCACTTAAAGCGCGACCATCGGTATAAATCTCATCAATGACACCACCGCCTAAGCAAATATG
>JBLJAX010000160.1:0-2035 GCA_047637795.1 Erysipelotrichaceae bacterium
GTGTGAACTATTCCGGACGTTGTACCTTAAGTAATGAAATGACCTTGCGTGATGCGAATCGGGGTGGTTGTGCTCAATCCTGTCGTTGGTCGTATGATCTGCATATCGCAGGCGAAAAGGTAAATCCAAGTGATGTGCCATTCTCCATGGGATCGAAGGATCTGATGGCTTTGGGTTCGATTGAAGCCATGATGAAGATAGGTGTATACAGCTTAAAAATTGAAGGTCGTATGAAATCAGCCTATTACATTGGAGTTATTGTTCGTGCGTATCGTCAATGGATCGATGCGATTAATGCGGGCTTGAATACACCTGTGTTGTATAATGCAATCATCAATGAATTGAAACAAGCAGAGAGTCGACCAACCTTCGATGGTTTCTTAACTTCGATGCCTGATCAAAATGGACATCTCTATCATCCTAAGGAAGAAGGCGTTGTACAAAACTTTGTGGGCAATGTCTTAGAACAAAAAGAAGATCGTATCTTAGTTGAGATGCGTAATCTCGTCTCAATTGGTCAAGCTTTGGAATGTTTCAGTTATCACCAGGATCCTCAAGCATTCACCATCATTGCGATGTGGGATGAAGAAGGTCAGGTGCTCGAGGTGGCGAATAAGCCGATGTCCAAGGTGTGGATCCAATGTGATGTGGATGCACGTGCCGGAGACTTCCTCAGAAAGAAGAACACATGATCCTATTAGAAGGTGCTTTGTCCGTCAAAGCCGCAGTCGAGTCCGGTGCACGCACCATTCAATCCATCTGGATGGATGAAGCGAAAGAATCCAAGGATTTTGACTACATCAAACGCATTGTCAAACAACGCAACATAAAGTTATACATGAAATCTAAGGCAGAGATTGATGAGAACGCAACAGGGAAGACCCATGGTGGAATCATTGCGTTCACATCGCCACGTAAGATTGAAGATGTACAGTATCTCTTGAAAAAGAAACCTTGGTTTGTGGTGATGATCGAAGGGGTCGAAGATCCTTTCAATTTGGGTCAGATGATTCGAACTGCCTATGCATCGGGTGCCAATGCCATCATCTTGAGTAAACGGGATTGGAGTTTAGCGGAACCAACCTTGATGAAATCCAGTGCGGGTGCGTATGATCGCATCATGATCGTACAGCTGGATAAATTGGAGGAAGATCTCGCTTTAATCAAGAGCCAAGGTTACTCCATCGTCGTGACACACCGTGAAGAAACATCCATGGATTTCATGGACTATGATTATCCATTCCCCATGGTTCTTGCCTTTGGTGGTGAATTGAGAGGTCTGTCGCGTGCGGTATTACAGGCCCGTGATGTGTCCTTGAAAATCAATTATCCAACACAGACCAAACTTGCTTTGAATGCGGTCAGTGCGAGTGCGATCATTTGTTTTGAAGTCTATCGTAAAAGAAAGCCTTAAAGTGTATTTCGCTTTAAGGCTTTTATGTTATAATGGCAAGAAAAAATGGAGGAAATGATGGATACGATGAATGGAAAAGTCATAAAAGAAGGGTATACCTTTGATGATCTCTTATTGGTTCCAGCTTATTCACAAGTGGTTCCGGCCGATGTGCAATTGAAGACACGTTTATGTGATGGCATCTTTCTTTCAATACCGGTTTGTTCCGCTGCCATGGACACGGTTACTGAAAGCAAGATGGGCATTGCTTTGGCTCAAGCCGGTGGTTTGGGCTTCATTCACAAGAATTTGAGCAGTGAACTCCAAGCGGAAATGGTCAAGGAAGTAAAAGAAGCGGCTGTCTTAAGCAACAGTGCGGTGGATGCGAGTGGAAAACTCCTAGCCGGTGCGGCTGTGGGCGTCAGTGAAGGTACGATGGCACGTGTTCAACTTTTGGTTGAAGCGGGCGTCGATATCATCACCGTTGACAGTGCACATGGACATTCAGCCGGTGTCATTGAGACGGTTCGTAAGATTCATGAGCAATATCCAGATTTACCTTTGGTCGGTGGAAACATCGTTACAGGTGATGCGGCTCAAGCCTTGATTCAAGCTGGCGCATCCGTTCTAAAAGTCGGCGTC
>JBLJAX010000161.1:0-4967 GCA_047637795.1 Erysipelotrichaceae bacterium
GAACGCGACCTTGCCAAGGTCGACACGAGGGTTCGATTCCCTTCACCTGCTCCATAAGAGCACAAGAGCACAGAAATGTGCTTTTTCTTTTATTTCCTGTAGTAATCGATCAAATGTCAGTGATAAAATAAGAACAGATGCAGGTGTAGTTCAATGGTAGAACGCAACCTTCCCAAGGTTGATACGCGGGTTCGATTCCCGTCACCTGCTCCATTTTTTATTTAAGGAGGGACGTATGGAAGAAAACAGCCCTTTGATTGAAGTCCTTGAAGAATTGATACGTCGAAGTTTGGAGGCTCAAAAGAAGTTTTTACCAGGCTCAAATCATCATAGTCTTTTGAAGAACCGTATCTATGCACTGCATATCGCAAAAACCTTGATTCAAAATGAGACGGGCGAACATCAAACGCTTTATAAAGAAGAACTGGATTTGGCCCATGATCCACTTAAATCACTCTTAAGCAAGAGTGAGAAGACCATTCAAAAGTTAAGTGTTGGGACGTGGCAACATACCCTACTCGAAAAGAACATTGAAGCATTGAGCATTGCGGTCTCGCTATTAGATAGAGAATTGAATCGATTTAAACATTGACATAAAAAGGAAGGACATGATCGGTCCTTCCTTTATTCGTATGCAAGCTTACTTAGAAATGTAATACGATTAGACAGCTTGAATGATCTTCAAATTCTTGAAGTATGCGTCCGTCCCAACCTCACTCCATAGTGCAATGGCACCCGAACGAATATCATTTTTTAGGTCTTTCACAATCAGAACAGGGTATATTGAATGATTCAAGTATAATTCAGCTTTTGTTCCATTGACCACGATTTTCATCCTAATCCATTCCTCCAAGCCCATGTCCGCATAACTTTCATATTTCTCAGGGCTTGTGACACGTAGCGTATTGAACTTATGATTGGGATAAGCATAATACTGTACAGAATGATTACGTCTCACTTGATCATCACAGCGTCCATTGGTTGGACGGATGTAGATGCTTTCATACTCTGTATCGTCTTCTTTGATACGAAAAGCAACACCAATGAAACCTCGTGCATAATCGGGCGCATCGGGGAGAAGCTTGCTGTAGACATCCACTTCAATGCTGCCGTTTTGAAAACTAAGTTCCTTTACTTTAGCGTAGGTCGGCTCATCAATCTCAAGAATACTTGGATCCTTGATGACGTTTAGGCAAAGCTCATCATTCATGACAATGTTTTTGATGCTTGAATTCGTGGCTATAAAATTGTTTGTGGACATGTTCATCTTGATCACCTCAGTAATAGTGTAAAACATACGATATTAAAAGCAAGTAGGCACAAAAAAGAAACCACCCAGGGGTGGTCAATCGTGTTGGTCTTGATAAATAGCTTCTTCCAATGTGAACTGCTTATTTTCGTAGCTCCATCTTAGAATCGTACCATTGGGTAAACGTTTCGGTAAGACTTCATCCACATCATGCCAATGTGAAGTGAAAGTCATGGTTGCGCCAGCGTGGGAGACCACAAAAACGTTTTGATGATCATCTTTTTCCATAATTTCTGTTAGAGCCTTCACCATACGTTCCCTTACATTATGGCGTGATTCGCCACCATAAGGGACAAAGAAGTCATCGAATCCAGGTCCGCGTTTTGGGTTGAGGTCTTCACTTTCGCCTTCAAAAGTCCCGAAGTTCATTTCTTTAAGTGCTTTAAGGCGCGTATAGGGCATGCGATGTTCAGTCGCATGTTCTAAGGTATCAGAAGCACGTTCAGCACTTGAGCTGTAGGCGTGGTCGATATTCAAGCTTCGTACAAACGGTGCGACCTTCTTAGCTTGTGCGATGCCATTTTCAGTAAGCGGAGAATCACAGGCACCTTGAATTTTATGTCTCAAGTTAAAGAGTGTTTCGCCGTGGCGCATCATATAGAGTGTTTTTTTCATTCGTTATCCTTCCAATCGTTCTGCTCTATGGTAACGTGTTTTGGTTGTGAATTCTAGTAAATAACACAATCAAAAGAAAAATCGACCTATTGGATCGATTTGAGATAGATATTCATGATTTCTTCACGACTATTCAGAAAGATATCCACTAAAATTGGATCTAACTCCTTACCTTTCATGGATTCCAATAAGTCAAAGGACGCATCCAAGTCAAAGGCATCTTTATAGACACGTTTACTTGTGATCGCATCAAAGACATCGGCGATCGTCACGATGCGTGCAACCAAGGGGATTTCATGGCCTTTGAGACCTTGAGGATAACCTGTCCCATTCCAGCGTTCATGGTGTGAACGTGTGATTTCTTCGGAAACACGATAGAGTTCAGGGTCGAAAGCTTTCAAGCCATTACGAATGCTCTTGAAGATATCCGCTCCAATCGTGGGGTGGGTGCGCATGATGACCCATTCATCATCTGTTAACTTCCCAGGTTTCTTTAGAATCGCATCCGGGATACCGACTTTGCCAATGTCATGAACCGAAGCAGAGCGCTCGATTTCCATAATCATACGCTCAGTGATTGGATAGTCAGGTAATTGTTTAGCGTAGAGTTGACGTGCTAAAAGGCTTGAATATTGAACCATGCGCAAGATGTGTTCGCCTGTCTCGTTGTCTTTCTTTTCAACCAGCTCCGAAAAACCATTGGTGATCTTATTAAAGACGATGTTGGTGAAATAGGCGCGGTTGATCAACCCCTTAATTTCGTAAATGATTTTTTCACCTAAAGTTTGATGTTTGAATGTGAAATGATATTTCTGGCGTGAACTAAGAAAGAGAAAACCAAAGACCGTCTTTCCCATCGTCATCGGTAAGATCAAGTTGGACTGGATGCCTTCTTGTAATAGGAGTTTCAAAGACGCACTGTTGGGACGACTTTGAAGTGTTGTTTCAAGATCATTCGAGATGCGTGGTTGATTGTTTTCCACAAGTTCACTCAAGGATGTGTACTTGAGGGGTTATTCAAACCCTGGGACGAGGATCAGGGGACCACCATCCAAGACACCATATTCGGCGATGATCACATCACGTGTGTAGTCGATGAAGGCAAGACCGATACGATCGATGCCCATTCTTTCTTTTAATAATGGGAATAATTGATCCATCGCATCTTCCACAAGATATTGATTGATCAAGACATCACGGACATCTTCGATGAAACGATTCTCTTCAAAGAGATTGTCGATGTATCCATGGATGTTTTTTTCTTCGATGAAGAAGGGTTTGGGTCTCTTTAGGGATTGGTGATAATGCTTATCAGCGAGATTGGTCAAACTCTTGACCATATAGGGGATTTGAAAATAGACAAAGCGAATCATTCCAAACACAAGAATCGCAAGCACGAAGAGAATCAAGGCAAAGGCAAAATTGATCAATAAACTTAAATCTCTAACGACCACTTTATTCATCACATCATAGCGTACTTTAATGGCATCGACTTGGTTTGTGATGTTCGTATAGACAAGGCTTGCTTGGTCCACATCTTCATTGGATATGGATAGGCTAAGTTCGTCAAGTCTTGTTGTTAAGTCGATTAACATGGATTGTAGTTCATCAATTGCTTTTTGATGACGATTCAAGCTGACACGATTCATATTTTTTAAACTAAATTCGAATAAATGAATATGACGTTCCATTGTTTGGATAAGCTTTGTAGTTTTGGTTTGGATGGGTTGAAGGGCTCTTGTGGAAAGGCCGGTTTTTACATCCAACCATTGATTCAAAGTCACATCCAATCGAAGTTGGTTCTCTTTCATTTCTTCGACATGATTGAGGTTTTGGTCGGTATAGCTTCTAACATTTACAACCAGATCGAAATTGATGTAAATTGACACAATAAAAACAAATATTGCGATAATGATGCCGATAATGGTAAGGTTTTTTATTTTCATAATGTTCTTTAATTTAGCATAGCATACATAAAAAAGAATTTTGATAATTTCTATCATTTATTCTTTAGCTAAGGATGAAAGTAAAGGGTAAATGGGTTAAAATAGATATAACATGATTGATCTCTTAATCATTGGAGCAGGAATCGTTGGATGTCAATTGGCTTATGATCTAAGCCATTTTAAGTTGTCTATATGTGTGCTTGAAAAGAATGTGGAAATCATGAATGAGACCAGCAGTGCAAACAGCGCTTTAATTCATGCGGGTTATGATCCTGAAGAGAATACACTGAAAGCTAAACTGAATCTTATTGGCGCTAAACGTTATCCAGACTTGTGTAAAGCACTCAATACGGATTTTCAAGCGGTAGGCAGCTTGTTGGTGGCCATGCATGAAGATGAGTTATCCAGCTTGAATGAACTCTATGATCGAGCCATTCGACGCAATGTTCAGGTTGAACGTTTGCATCGCGAAGAAGTGATTCGACGTGAACCCAATATCAATCCCAATGTAATTGAAGCTTTGTTTTTCCCTACGACTGCGATCATCACGCCATGGCAGATGGGTTATGCCTTGATGAATCATGCGGTGTTGAATGGAGTAGAATTAAGAAGAAATGAAGCCTTTGTGTCCGTCGTTAAAGAACACGATCATTATCGTGTGTCGACAAGCAAGGGAACGATTCAAGCACGCCATGTGATCAATGCAGCGGGTCTGCAAGCCCATACGATTGCGAGAAAACAAAATCCATTAAATGATTACCCCGTGCAATTTCGTAAAGGGGAGTATCAGGTTAGTGATATCGAAGATGAAACGTATTTAAACCATGTCATTTATCCTTGCCCAAGCATCAAAGGGAAAGGTGTTTTGGCATTAAAGACAGTTGAAGGGAATCTCATGTTTGGGCCGACCAGTACACTTATAGAAGATCCCTATGATCATGGGACCACAAAGGCTGGTTTGGATGAGATTGACCTGAAGATCGCACAACTTATCAAACCGCTCCCAAAATCGCATCTGATTCGTCAGTTTGCAGGGGTGCGCCCAAGTCCTGTTTCAAAGGATTTCATCCTTAAGGAAGATAAGGGTTGGTTTGATT
>JBLJAX010000162.1:0-6700 GCA_047637795.1 Erysipelotrichaceae bacterium
AAACCAATCGCCATTACCAAAGTCGTGGTTTCAACCCAGCATTCCGAAGCCATCAATCTTCAAGATTTGAAAGACTTGATCTTGAATGAAGTCATTCTCAAGGTCATTGATCCAAAATGGTTGACCCCTGAAACAGAATACATCGTCAATCCAGGAGGACGTTTCGTCATCGGTGGATCCTTTGGTGACAGTGGCACCACGGGACGTAAGATCGTTGTGGATACCTACGGTGGGATGGGACGCATCGGCGGGGGCTGTTTCAGTTCCAAAGATCCATCCAAAGTCGACCGCAGTGCAGCGTATTACTGTCGTTATGTCGCGAAAAACATCGTAGCGAATGGCTTGGCGGATCGTTGTGAAATCCAAGTTGCGTATGCGATTGGTTTGACAAAACCACTTTCCGTATACATCAATACCTTTGGGACGGAAAAGGTCGATATCGACACGTTATACACGATCGTTGAGAAGAACTTTGATTTCTCGGTATCCAACATCATCCAAGCTTTGGACCTCTTGAATCCAATCTACCGTAAGACAGCGAATTTCGGTCACTTCGGTCGTGATGGCTTCACTTGGGAAATCGTCAAAGAACTCGTTAAGTAGTTACAATCACACCTCATTTATTGGGGTGTTTTTTTATGCTTGTGCTATCGGTAGCGCTTGTTTTAGGTTAAAATAGTAAAGGCTACGCTTAGGAAGGAATCCCGATGACCATAACACAATTACTGGGTCAAAACCGCAAACAATTCTTCCGCTACATCATCGGCGCTTTGCTTACCACCGTCAATGGTTTAAGTCAAACATTTGCCTTATCCATTGCCTTTGGGATCATCGAAGCTCCGGAATCGTCCATCGTCCTACGCATCGTAGGCATGTTTTTCTTTGCCATCTTACCCATACCGCTTCAATATCTATCGCGTTTCTTGCGCATCGGTTTCATGCGCGATGTCTTGATTCAAGTACGCTCTTTGGCGTATCAAAAAATCATGCATCGTCCAATCGAAGTCTTCAAGAAACAGTCTAAGGAAAGCGCCATGGCCATGGTGGTCTCCGACATCAATTTGTTTGAGAAAGACTTCTTCTTAGCCATTCTGAACATCGTCTTCAGTTTTGGGAGTTTCATCATTGGTGAGATCATTCTCTTCATCATCTCCCCAACCATTGGCTTCGGGACACTGCTTGCCAGCAGTTTGCTTTACATCGTGGTGCGTTTCTTTGAGAAACCCACCCGTGAAATCAAACGCTTGACACAAGAAGCCAATGTGGATTACACGAAACAATTGACCAATGTCTTACAAGGCTTGGAAGTCATCAAATTGTATCGTGTCGAAATGAATTTTAAGAAACCGTTCTATCAAATCGTTCAACAGCTTGAGAACATCAAACAGAAAGCCTTTCGTTTGGATGAGTATCAGGGAAATCTCAATGTCTGGATTGCGTCCAGTTATCAAACCCTGGTTTACATTTATGCGACCTATTTATTCATTCAAAATGAACTCTCATTGACGTCTTTGATTCTAGTGTTCAACTTGATTGGTCAATTGATTTGGGGCATGATTAATGGTTTCAATTTCATCAACCGCTTCAAAGCATCCATGGATATCTTTGAACGCATCACCAAGGTAGAAAATTATCCCTATGGTTCTAAAGCCTTTGAGTTTAAGCATCGTTTAAGTGTTAAAGACTTGAGTTTTGCCTATGAAGATAAAGTCGTCTTGGAACATGTCAATTTTGAAATCAAACCAAAGGATAAGATCTTGATCACAGGCCCTTCTGGAGCAGGAAAGACGACACTCTTGAATTGCTTATCGCAAAGTTTGTCGACTTATACAGGTGAAGTACGCTATGATCAGACTGAAATCAGAGACATTGATCCCAGTGCATTTCTATCGAACTGTGGCTACATTCGTCAGAATCACTTTCTTTTCAACGATACCATCAAGCAAAACATCATCCTGAATCAAAGGTATGATGCCGAGAAGTTTATCCTATGTCTCAAACAAGCAGCGCTCAGTGAGTGGATTGAAAGTTTGGAGCTCAAAGCAGATCATAAACTTGAACAGGATGGGACCAATATCTCAGGGGGCCAACGTCAACGCATCAGCATCGCTCGTGCTTTGTATCACGATAAGGATGTGTTGTTTGTGGATGAGCCTTCCGCAAGTTTGGATGATCAAACGGCTTTGACAATCTATGAAACCCTTTTGGCTTTGGACAAGACCGTTATCTTGGTGGCACATCGTCATCTGGACTATCTCAATCAACGTTTCAAAATCAAGTTGGAACTAACGAAAGCAGGTGCCCATCATGCGTAAACATGCTTATGGATCGAAGCCTTGGTTGGTGATCATCACGCTTTATATGATTTTAATTACCGCCCTCAATGGCTATAGCATCTATCTTCTCCGTTTCATCACCGATTATGGTTTGGCACGTGAAATGGATAAGCTGGTAGATGTGGCGATAAAAATGCTTATTATTCTTGCGTTGCTTTTAATCTTGGAGTTGATTGGAACACCGTTGCGTTCTTTGTATCTATCAAAGAGCATGATCGTGATGAAACAAGCCTACATCGATCGTGTGCTTGATCAAGACATCACCCAGGTCCAAAAGGAACAGGTGAATCGTTATCTCTCCAATCTGACCAATGATTTCGATCGTTATGAATTGAAGTTCATTAAAAATTTGATGCAGCTGATTTTCGTTGGACTGCGCTTCGGGATGTCCGTTGTCTTGTTGGCAATGGTGCACTGGGGCTTGGTTGTGGTTGCGATGGTCTTGTTGCTTGTGTTCGTCAAGTTCACTTCACGTACGAGCAAGCCTGTGCAAAAGACTGAAGCCAAGAAATCGGCGTCGCTTGAAGCTTATACCGATTTCGTGAATGAAAGTTTACAGGGTTTCGAGATCATCAAACAACACCAACTCGAAGCCGAACGTTATGAAGCCTTTCATGCGCGTGCGGTTGCGGTTCAAGATGACAACTATAAAGTGGATGTCAAAACGACCCAAGTCGATGCCCTGAACAATCTGGTTCAAACCTTGGTTATGTTTACTTTGATTGGGGGTGGCATCTTGGTGGCACGCTCCACAGCACTCTCTTTGGGAAGTTTGATCGTCATCGTTTCGAGTTTTGGCAATGCGATGTGGCCTTTATCAGAGTTCAGTCCTTTGCTTTCACAAATGAAGGGGATTTCACAGGTTTTGATTGATTTTGAGAAGAACCTGACACGTCCTGTCTATCATCGACCCATCCGTGTTGAAGCGTTTAATGAGCTCGTATTTGATCAAAATGATTTGGGTTATCCGGATGAAGAAGGCTCGATTTTGAACGATGTGGATTTAAGCATCAAGGCAGGGGAGAAAGTCTTGATTGTCGGACGAAGTGGTTCGGGTAAGAGTACCTTGCTTAAAACCATACGTCAATCTTTGGTTCCTAAGAAGGGTTTTATTTACTTGAATCAAAACGACATTCAAAACATCGATCCCCATGATTATCATCGTTTGTTTTCAACTGTGGATCAAATCGGCTTCATCTTCAATGGTTCTGTTAAAGATAATCTTGATCTCTATCAAGCCATGGATCCCATCATCTTGGAAAAGGCCATGCATCAGGTTGGTTTGGAGAGTTTGGACTTGAATCAGAACTTGATAAACAATGGTTCGAATCTATCTGGAGGTCAGCGTGCACGCTTGATGTTGGCACGTGCCTTGTGTCTGGACAGTTCAATCATCCTCTGCGATGAGATCTTCGCGAATCTTGAATACAGCATTGCCAAGAGTATTGAAAAGGACTTGTTGGAGGTTGAAAAGACCCTCATCAATGTCAGTCATATCATCTTTAAGGAAAGCCTTGGGCGCTATGATCGCATCTTCATTGTCGAAGAAGGCAAGGTTCAAGAAAGTCATGATCTCAGCAATATCTGGTCACGGATGTTGGATGAAAACTAAAAGGAAATCCATTGGATTTCCTCTTTTTATTCGAAGCGAAGTGCTTCGACGGGTTCTAATTTACTAGCGGTATACGCAGGATAGAGACCGAACACAACCCCAATCGTCAAGGAGAAGATAAGGGAGAGCAGTACGGCATCCAGTCCAAGGATGACATTGAAATCCGTAATGTAAGTGATGAGGAGGGTCCCCAAGTAGCTGATGGATAAACCCAGGACACCACCCAAACTGGTGATGATCACGGCTTCGATTAAGAATTGAGCCAAGATCTGGGATTGACGTGCACCCAAAGCTTTGCGGATCCCAATCTCTTTGGTGCGCTCACGCACTGTAACCAACATGATGTTCATGATGCCGATGCCGCCAACGATCAATGAGATCGAAGCGATGCCGGATAATAAGGTAGTAAGCAAGGCCATCAAGGTATCCAATACGCCTAAGATTTGGGTCTGTGAGAAGGCACGATAGCTGTTCTCAGAAGGCATGATGGTTTCAAGATAACCAAGGACGCGACTCAGGGTCAAATCAACGGTTTCTTCCGATGCGGCTTCAATATAGAAGGTTTTATTGCGCGTATTGAACCCGCTCATCCGACTGGCGAAGCGCATGGGGACATAGACCATCAAGTCATTATCACCGCTGAAGTTGGTTCCACGTTCTTCCGCAACCCCAACCACAGTGAAGGGCATGCCTTTGATCATCAAGGTTGAACCGATGACTTCTTGATTGGGTAGAAGCAAACCAGGAATCTTAGATCCCAAAACCACAACCGGGGAATCGTAGGCGAGATCATAGCTGTTCAAGAAACGACCTGTCGTCATGTCCAAACTGTTGATCGATGCATATTTATCATTGACACCGCTGACGGACACATCCACACTTTGGCCTTCAATCGTATAACTGACTTGTGAAGATACCAATTGTGAATAATTCTTGATCAAAGCGGCTTCTTGAATGTTTTCAAGCCAATCATTGGGTAGACTGCCTTCGCGATCCGTGATGTTCACAAAGATCAGATTGGATCCAATACCACGAATTTGATTTGCGGCTTCTTCACGGGCACTGTTGCCCAAGGACATGAGTAAGATGACGGAGGACACCCCAATGATGACCCCTAAGGTCGTCAAGAGGGCGCGAATCTTATGCGCCAATACGGAACGTATGGCAATGGCGAAGTACTCTTTAAGCATGGTTCTGCACCTCGTCCTGTATGACCTTGCCATCGCGCAAGGTGATGATGCGATTGGTATTCTTCGCGACTTCTAAATCATGCGTGATGATGATGACGGTCTTGCCACCTTGATTTAATTTCTTGAGTTGATTCAAAACTTCATGACCTGTCGCCGTATCCAAGGCACCCGTCGGTTCATCCGCTAGAATGATGGCGGGATTGTTCGCAAGTGCACGTGCGATGGAGACCCGTTGTTGTTGACCACCAGAGAGTTCCGTTGGTTTGTGATCCATACGATCACCCAAACCCACAAGATTCAAAAGTTCCTCTGCCTTTTCTTCACGCTTTTGTTTCGGAAGTTTGGCATAGGTCATCGGCATCATCACATTTTCAATCGCAGTGAAGTTATTCAAGAGATTGAACTGTTGGAAGACGAAACCGATTTGTTGATTGCGGATGTCTGCGAGTTCATCCTGATCATAATCTTTGATCGAAATCTTATTTAATTCATATAAGCCATCGGTGACGACATCGAGACAACCAATGATGTTCATCAGCGTGGATTTACCACTGCCTGAAGGTCCGACGATCGCAACCATTTCACCTTCATTGATGTTGATGTCAATACCATCCAAGGCTTTGACGACGTTATCGCCCATGAGATAACGTTTCGTTACGTTTTCTAAGCGGATCATTGATTGCCAATGATTGGGAAGAGGGAAGTCTTTTCGATAATGAGGACTTCTTTGCCTTCCAAATCCTCTCCAATCACTTCGACGTAGAATGCATCGGCTAAACCAGTCTCAATGGGCAAATAGTATTCTGATTGAGGACGACGGCTGTTGTCCAACCATTCGGCTGAAACGAGATAGCGTTGGGTGCCTTCTGTTACGATGGCTTCAAAAGGAACGATAAGGATGTTATCTTTGGTATTGGTTACGATTGAAGCACTGCCACTCATGCCTAAGAAGACACTTGCGTCGGCCTCATCGAATTCAATGGTTACGGGATAGGTTGTATAGTCGAGATTTGTGTTTCCGACATAAGCAATCTTTACGATTGCACCTTCAAAATGACGATCGATGGCTTCAATATAGATATCTGCATTTTGACCAATTGATAGTTTATGAATATCGGTTTCCGTGATATCAACAGTCAATTCCAAAGCATCTGGATCGGCAATGACAAAGCCTGTGCTTAATCCACTTGGAATGGACGTGATGATGCCATCGCGTGTCGCTGTAATCTTGACATTGGTCTTCATGCTGGATTGATATTCACCCAATTTTTGATTCTTGTTTACCGTATCCCCGACTTTGACATCGACTTTGGTTAAACTGCCATCAATGGTGACACGCGTTTCTTGAGCAGCTTCCAACTTACCATGGACATAATAATCACCATAGCCTTCCAGCTGCATCTTACTGACGGCACTCATGCCAACACGAACTTTAGTGGTATCGCCATCAAAACTTAGGGTCACGCCAAAGGTGCTTTGAGGTCCCATGACGGTCGCAACTTGATTGATTTTGGTTACGGAACCATAAAAAGTCTGATCGACTGCGGAAACATAGACTTCAG
>JBLJAX010000163.1:0-2563 GCA_047637795.1 Erysipelotrichaceae bacterium
GCACCATCCATTTCAAAGGCCACAACTTGGGGTTTTTGAAAGGCATCGAACTTACGTCCAGCTTTCGCACTGTGAAAATATAGACTTAGATGATCATCATAAACAAAACCAAAATTCATCGGCACAATGGTCATGCCTTCCGCATCTTGATAGGCAACTCGACAGATATTGCAGATGTCGAGAATATTTTTTAAGTCAATCGGATTGGTTACTTCTCGATCCTTACGTCGCATGGCTCTCATAGATCTAATGCGAAATAGGTCGCACCCTCCAAAGGGTTGGGATAATACGCTTCAATCTCCATAAAACCTAGCGATTTATAGAGATTCATCGCAGGTATCATGGTGTTCAAGGTATCGAGGACCAGACGTTGATAGCCGATCTTGCGTGCTTCTTCAATGATGTTTTCAGCCAAGATTTTGCTTATGCCTTGTCTACGATGGGATGGTTTCACATAGAGTCGTTTTACCTCACCGACATGTTCATCAAATGGGCGTAACGCAATGCAAGCGATGGCTTCCGTGCGATCATACGCGAGATAGAGTCGCCCCTTTGGCCGAGCATATTTCCCAGGTAAACTGCTGAGTTCTTGTTCAAAATCTTGGAAACACAAGTCGACACCCAAACCCTTGGCATACTCACGAAAAAGGTCCCTTATTGCATCCAAATTGTCATAGGCTGCTTTGATTTCAATCATACAATTATCATAGCACCACTTTGGTCGTCCAGTCTTCCACATTCCACACTTCATCGACGATATCGCGGTAGAATTCAGGTTCATGACTGACCAAGAGAATGGTTCCTTTGTATTCAATGAGGGCACGTTTCAATTCTTCTTTCGCTTCCGGATCCAAGTGATTCGTAGGTTCATCCAGAACCAAGACATTGCTTGGGGTATTGGTGATCTTACATAAGCGAACCTTGGCTTGCTCACCCCCACTGAGGACCGCTAGTTTGGATTCGAGTTGAGAGCGTGTGAGTCCAACTTTCGCAAGTGCACTGCGCACTTCTTGTTGGGTCATGGCTGGGAAAGTACCCCAGACTTCATCAATACAGGTCTTGTCGTTTTTGGTTTTGACTTCTTGTTCAAAGTAGCCAATATGGAGGAACTCCCCTTTATGCATGGTCCCATCAAAGGGTTCAATCAAACCGAGGATGCTCTTAAGTAAAGTGGATTTACCCAAACCATTTGCTCCAACCAAGGCGATCTTCTGACCTCGCTCAAGTGTGAATTTGAGCGGTCGTGATAATGCCGAGTCATAACCAATCACCAGATTCTCCGTCTCCACGATCACCCTTCCACTGGTGCGGGCTGTTTTAAAGTTGAAACTGGGTTTTGGTTTTTCAGGATTGAGTTCAATGATATCCATTTTATCCAAAACCTTTTGTCGAGAAGCCGCAATCCCACGCGTAGAGACACGGGCTTTATTGCGTGCCACAAAGTCTTCCAAACGTGCGATTTCAGCTTGTTGGCGATTGTAACTGGCTTCCAAGGCATATTTGTTTTGTTCATAAATGCGAATGAAATCATTGTATCCACCCACATAGCGCGTTAACTTTCTGTTTTCGACATGATAGATCAAGTTGACCACTTCATCTAAAAAAGGAATGTCATGCGATATCAAGATAAAGGCATTTTCATAATTCTGAAGATAACGCTTCAACCACACGATGTGTTCTTCATCCAAATAGTTGGTTGGTTCATCCAATAAAAGAATATCCGGTTCTTCCAATAAGAGCTTTGTGAGTAGGACTTTTGCACGTTGACCACCACTTAAGTCTTCCACATCGCGATCCAAACCCAAGGCGCTTAAGCCTAAGGCCGATGCGACTTCTTCAATCTTGATGTCTAAGGTATAGTAGCCATGATGATCCAACATGTCTTGTAGAATTCCAATCTTTTCAAGTGCCTTATCCATATCCATATCGCTATCAACAGCCATTTGATTGTAGAGATCCATAATTTCCGCTTCCGCATCGATAAGGTATTGAAAAGCCTTGGCAAGATTTTGACGAATGGTCGTTCCCTTCTCGAGTTTTGCATGTTGGTCAAGATAACCGACACGTACTTTTGAAGACCACGATACTTTCCCTTCATCGGGAACCAATTTCCCTGTTAGGACACTGAAAAAAGTGGATTTACCTTCGCCGTTCGCGCCGATCAAACCAACGTGTTCACCTTTTAATAAGCGAAAGGATACATCTTCAAAGATGCCACGATCGCCAAAACCATGACTTAAATTTTCTACGGTACAGATGCTCATACTAAACCTCCGGATTCACAAGGGCTATGATACACAATAAGTGCTTTGGATACAAGAATATCATCAAATAAAAACTTCGTACTGGACGAAGTTGTATCAAAGGGAATGTTTGCTTTTCTTATGCTTTTAAAGGGGGGGACAAGGAGCATTCAAGCAAGCATTCCCGCAATTAGTACTAGGCTTTCGCTAGAAGTTTTAAAGGTGTTGTGATGCAGGTATCACTGTTGGCATAGGTTGAGATGGGATACGATACGCTACGATTGGGCATTTCAACACTCAATGTGCCTTCGATGCCCGCA
>JBLJAX010000164.1:0-3487 GCA_047637795.1 Erysipelotrichaceae bacterium
GGCTGGTTTGAACCAAATCACCAAAGTAGAACGCTACGATCTCTTCAAGAGCTTTGACTCGGCTTGTTTGATCTTTCGTGTCTTAGCCCTTTTGGACCAACACGATGCCGAAAATTTAAGTCAACTTCTAGATAACATTCCTACCGATCAAGTCAAAGATTTGTTGTTGGTGAAAGCTTACGCTAACTTCAAGATCACAATCTTCAATAAGAACAAAACGCAAATGAAAAAAGCCTTTGCCAGTTTGATTACATTCAAAGATATCAAGCATAAAGGCAAAGCCATCTTCAGTCCCCTCTTTTCTTGGGAAGACATCGAAGCGGAGTATGAATACCGCATGAACGATTTTAAAAAAGCCAACAGTCTATTAAATAAAGCAAACATGGCTGCCATGAACCAACGTGAACTCGCCCAACATGCTTTTCTACAAGCCGAAGTCTTTATTCAATTGGGTAAATTAAAAGAAGCAATGGGTTTATATCAAGAAGTCGTATTGATGTCTTCATTGAACGCTTATGGGGAAGAAGCTAAAGCAGCCATCGCAAATCAGGGGGTAGTTTATGAAAGTCCAAAAATCAATCGTTGAACAACGCCGTAATCTTGTCTTAAACATTTTATCCAAGGAACCCGACATCACAGCCGATGCCTTGGCTTTGCGTCTTCATGTCAGTCCTATCACGATTCGAAGAGATCTGCAGTACTGGGAAGAAAAAAACCGCATCACACGGTTTTACGGTGGGGCTAAAATCACCCAAACTTTTCTGGAAGCACATTCCGAACTCAGTGAAATCGAGATTCGTAAAAATGCGATTGCGAAACGCGCCGCTGAATTCATCGAAGATGGCGATACCATCTTTATCAACACTTCCACAACTGCTCTCTTGATTCTCAGTCATATTAAAAACAAGAAAATCAACGTCATCACCAATAACGCCAATGCCGTCTTCATCCAAAAAGACTTCAATATCAACGTGATTCTCACGGGTGGTGAACTCCGCGAACCTAAGGAATCCATGGTGGGGGAATTTGCCACAAACAACCTCTCCCGTGTCAGTGCGAACAAGACCTTTATTGGTTGTTCAGGGATATCATCCAAGGTCGGCATCACAACAGCCGTATTAGCTGAAGTTGCCATCAATGAATTGATGCTTAAACAATGCACCGGTACGCGTTTCGTTTTGGCTGATTCCACAAAAATTGGACACAATCACTCCTTCGTATCCAACACCTTATCCAGAGTAGACATCTTGATCACCGATGATTTGGCCGATGAAGAAGAATGCAAAGCCATTGAAGAAAAAAATGTTCGAATCCTAAAGGTTTAGTGTTCGAACATTTGATTGATGATATGCGCAAAGCCATCTTCATCGTGATGCGGAGCAATGATCTTCGCATGGGCTTTTACCACAGGATCCCCATTGATCATGGCGACCCCAAAGCCACTGCCTTGAATCATTTCCAAATCATTGAGATTATCCCCAAAGGCAATGACCTCTTCGACATTGAACCCTAAGTGTTGAGCGAGTTTCTCAATGCCACCCAATTTGCTTACACTGGGATGCATGAATTCAAAGAGATAGTCTTGCGACTTAAAACCACGATACATTTCACTTTGATGGGCTAGATAGAAATCATTAATCATTTCCAAGTCATTAGGATCGCAGGCCAAGAGAAGTTTCTCAAGGTCTTTTTTAATGAATGTTTTAAGATCTTCAACATACGCAGGTAAATGATTCTTGACACTGACACGTTTCATAAACGCATCCATTTCTTGTCCATACAAAGCATTGTCGCCATAGAAACAGAAATTTCCAGGGATGTCTTTATATAAATCAAGAATCTCATGGATCGCTTCCACAGAAAGTTTTTCTCCCAATAGAAGTTCACCTGTTGCTTGAATCCCAATCTCAAGACCATTATTAGCAATGATCACATCCACAAGTCCTTCAATTCCCCACATTGACAACAAAGGTCCAACTGAGAAATAAGGACGACCCGTTACGATCGCAAATTGAATGCCTCTAGCCTTTAGATCTTGAATCGCTTTGCGATTCGCTTCACTGAGCATCCCTGTCTTATCTAATAAGGTTCCGTCTAAGTCGCTGGCAACGAGTTTGATTGTATGCTGAGCTTGATATTCTTTTAATATTTGTTTTACGTCCATACTAGTGAATCTACACGCTTTGAATCTTCAATTCAAGTCCAAGTTGCAAATTTGGTCGAATGTTTCATAAAAGATGGGCATCTGGCTTAAAAAAAGATTAAGCACATCCTATACTGTGCTTAATACAGGAGGACACCTATGAAACGCAACATCCTGCTCATCGTTATAATTCTATTCATCAGTGCTTGTACAAGCGCACCTGAAAGCGAACCCATCATAAATGTTCCCACCTTGCCTGAAGCGGAAGAACCCACTTTGGTTTTGTATCCCCCTTTGGAGACACGAGGTCCGAATACGGATTTTGAGCCTGCATTCGTGGGTCAGACTCGAGCCGCAAGCACACAAACACAAGCATCTTATTCGTATTCAATCATAAATCAAGAGCTTGATGAACCCTGGGGCATCGATGTCCTTCCCGATGGTAAACTTGTGATTACAGAAAAACAAGGACGTATAGTCGTTCTTGAAGCAGATGGCAGCTTGATTACACGCATCACTGGCTTTCCATCCATCAACACACAGAACCAAGGTGGTTTGCTGGATGTGTCCATCAGTCCCAATTTCGATACCGATGCGATGCTTTACTTTACCTATGCTTCACTTAGTGCACAAGGTTCCGCAACCGCAATTGGTCATGCTGAACTTGATCTTCAAAACAATCGCTTAAACAATTTTGAGACCATATTCACTGCGCTTCCCTATCTCAGTGGAAACAATCATCTTGGAGGACGCATCGTCTTTGATGATAAGCAAAACATTTATCTGACAACCGGTGATCGTCAAGAATTTGATCGTCGTATGCAAGCCCAAGATCCAGCCAATGGTAATGGGAAGATCCACTATTTAAGCAAGGATGGGGATGTCGTAGAAGGATATCCAAGCACCGTCTTCTCCTTAGGTCATCGAAACGTGCAAGGCATCGACATCCACCCCATCACAAAGGAAGTCTGGGCGAATGAGATGGGGCCTCAGGGTGGAGATGAACTCAATTTGATCCAATACAAAAAGAATTATGGTTGGCCGATCGTATCCTATGGTGAAGAATACAATGGCAACCCCATTGGTGACAAGATCACACAAAAAGAAGGCATGGAAGAACCGCGTTATTACTGGGATCCCGTCATAGCCCCCAGCGGTATGATCTTCTACGATGGGGAAATGTTCAAAGAATGGCAAAACAATCTTTTCATCGCTGGCTTACGAGCAGAAGCCATCGCGCGTGTCATCTTGGATGGAGATAAGGTCCTTGCGGAAGAATATTTATTACAAAGTGAAAAACAACGCTTCCGCGATGTAGTTCAAGGCATGGATGGCTCGCTCTAC
>JBLJAX010000165.1:0-2992 GCA_047637795.1 Erysipelotrichaceae bacterium
TATTGTTTGGAAAAGGGCACTTTGCCTTTGCCGAAAACACGTAGTAAGGATCGTATGATTCAGAATGCGACGCTTGATTTTAGAATCAAAGAAGATGATTTGAAGGTCTTGGATGCCTTCGAAGAAATCCAACGTTTATAAACTCTGTTCCGTGAAAACGGAACATTTTTTATGGTACGATTAAGCTAATCATAAAGGGGAAGTGATGACAAACAAGCAGATGATTCCCATCCAGGATAAAATCAACTATGGCGTTGGAAACCTGAGCGTAGGGATTGCGATGCAAGTCGTAGGAACCTATTTGGTCTTTTTTTCTACGGTTATCTTGGGGATTCCAGGTTACTTGGTGGGCTTAGCGGTTGGAATCAGCGTGTTTTGGGATGCGATTACCGATCCTTTGATGGGCTACGTATCGGACATTACAAAATCGAAACGCTTTGGAAGAAGGCACCTATATCTTTTGGTGGGTTCTGTTGGGATTGCACTTACTTTAGTGGTGATGTGGATCATCCCAACAAGTTTAAGCACAAATCTTAAGTTCGCTTTACTCTTTATCGATATCATTCTGTTTAAGTCGTTCATTACGGTTTATGTCACACCGTATACAGCCCTTGGGGCAGAATTATCAAGTGATTATCATGAGCGTACGACTGTTCAAAGCATCAAGACGATTTTCTTTCTCTTGGGCTTGGCGTTCGTCTCTGTTGCAGGCCTCTATTTATTCTTTCAACCTACAATCGATTATCCACATGGCCAGTTGAATCCAGATTCATACCGTAACATCGGTATCATTTCGGCAATCATTGTCGTTCTTTCCGCGCAAATCTGTTATCGCAGCACCAAGAAATACATAGCAGTGCTCAATCGTAAACAAATCGATACCACGCAAGCAGGGAATCTCGAGCGTTTTATGGATTCACTGAAAAGCACAGTTCAAAATAAAGCTTTTAGAGCGGTTGCCCTATGTTATATGTTTACCAATCTTGCGTCGGCATTCTTGAGTAATATGGGTCTTCATGTCTTTACCTACACTTTTGTCTTAAGTAGCCAACAAATCGCAATCATCCTGGCTGTACAGTTTGGAATGAGTATTCTATCGCAACCCATTTGGATGCTTATCACGCGTAAGATGGATAAGAAACCGGCGATGTTTATGGGTCTGATCATCAGCATTTTTGCTGGGTTTATCTTTGTCTTGCTTGTCTTTTTAAAGGCTCAGGTCGCAACACAAATTCTCTATTTCATGCCTTATGCCATCTTTGCGGGTTTTGGGACCGGCGCTTTATTTACGATTCCTTTGTCCATGGTCGCGGATACGATTGATCTGGATGAACTTGAGCGTGGACAGCGCTTTGAAGGTTTCTATTTTGGGAGTTTGACACTATACTATAAGTTGTCGCAAGCCATTGCGATCTTCTTGATTGGTGTTTTGCTTGATTTGATTCAATTTGATTCTTCACTCGCTCAACAATCTGAGTTCACCTTACTCAGTCTTGGTTTGATTCTAGCCTTTGGATCGATTTTTAGTTTTGGCTTTGCTTATCTGAGCATCCGTTTATATCCACTCCACAAAGAAAGAGTGCTTCAGATTCAAGCGGACATTGCGAAGGTCCATCTCAATTCTTGATAAGCTCTTTCATTTTTTTATTAGAATAGCGTACAATTATGTTCGATAAAAGGGGAAATCATCATGCGTCGTTTCATCAGTTTGCTTATTGCGGTGTTTGTGTTCGTTGCCATGCAGTGGGGGGTTAAAGAGATCAATGCCATTGCAGTTGAAACGTATAAAATGTTTCCATACGGCTATCTGGCCATGTTGGTACGGATCTTTGGCTATCAGTTGATTGCGATCCTACTTTTAAAAGATATTTTATTGATGAATTCACGTAAACTTCCACGTTACTTTACAGGCTTGATCAGCTTATTCTTAGTCAATGCCGTGGTGATGTGGGTGCTTTACAATCATGCGGTCTGGCTGAATAAAAGCTATATTCCCTTAGACTATGTCGAAGGCATCGTGTGGATGCTGGGTTTATTGATGGCAGAGTTCTTGTTAAATCAATGAATTGAATTGTAATATCATGTCCTTTTGT
The DNA here is from genome assembly GCA_047637795.1 of Erysipelotrichaceae bacterium. Lineage (GTDB taxonomy): Bacteria > Bacillota_I > Bacilli_A > Erysipelotrichales > Erysipelotrichaceae > UBA2212. The sequence continues at coordinate 2,094 of JBLJAX010000165.1, forward strand.
TAAAATGAAAGGGTATACAACTTGCTAGGAGAACCAATGAAAAAGATCGTTTTGTTTTGTGGCGCTGGGATGTCCAGCAGTCTACTCGTGTTAAAAGTACGTAATGCCGTTAAAGAAGCCGGTTTGGATTATGTCGTGGAAGGTTATGACACCAGTACGGTCATCAAGAATTCCGATGATGCGGCAGTCGTCTTGGTTGCGCCTCAAGTCCGACACATGCTTAAGAAATACCAAACAGCCATTACCCATTGTCCAGTGGAACCCATGGACATGGTTGCGTATGGTTCGATGAATGGACCGAAGATTTTAGCCCAAGCGCGTAGTTTGATAAAAGAAGATTAACCGGTGATCCGGTTTTCTTATGATTGGAGATACAGATGAAAATTGCACTGATTGGATACACGGGATTTGTTGGATCAAATCTATTGAACCAATATGAATTTACGGACTGTTACAACTCAAGAAACATTCATGAAATTCATGGGAAAGACTATGACCTGTGCATATGTGCAGGTGTGCGTGCTCCTAAGTGGATTGCGAATGAACAACCCATTAAGGATTTAAATGACATTCAAGACTTGATGCATCATTTATCACAAGCAGATATCAAAACCATGGTTCTGATTTCAACCGTCGATGTCTATCCAGATCGTGAAGATGTGGATGAGAACACAATGATTGACGATTCGCGCTTGGTTCCTTATGGCTTCAATCGTCGTTTACTGGAGAAGTGGGTCGAGCAACATTATCCTGAACATTTGATTGTTCGTCTACCTGGATTATTGGGTCAAGGCATTAAGAAGAATTTTATTCGTGATATCTTATACCCGATGCCCATGCTTTTCAATGAGAATTTCATGCGCCACATCAAGGCAGAAATGCGTCCAGAAGATTACCGG
>JBLJAX010000166.1:0-2606 GCA_047637795.1 Erysipelotrichaceae bacterium
GCACCTGATTTTGCGGAAAAAGGTGAGTTGGGTGAAGAGAAGGATGTTGAGATCGAATTAAAGCTTCTAGCGGATGTTGGTTTGGTTGGTTTCCCATCGGTTGGTAAATCGACCTTCCTATCGGTTGTATCAAAAGCTAAACCAGAAATCGCAGCCTATCCTTTCACAACCTTGATTCCTCAATTGGGTGTCGTACAAGTCCCTGATGGTCGTTCTTTTGTCTTGGCTGATTTGCCTGGACTGATTGAAGGCGCTCATCAAGGCAAGGGTTTAGGTCATCAATTCCTACAACACATCGAACGTTGTCGTGTCTTGATTCATATCATCGATATGGGTGCTGAAGATCATCGTGATCCCGTCAGTGATTACCGTGTCATCAATGATGAACTCGGACAATATGAGTATCGTTTGTTAGAGAGACCACAGGTTGTTGTGGCGAACAAAATGGATCTACCGGGTGCAGAAGAGAATTTGGAACGCTTCAAAGAAGCTTATCCGAATCTTAAAATCTTTGAAACAATCACTTTGATTCAAGAAGGTTTGGATCCTGTCCTCTATTCGGTTGCGGATCTGCTTCTGACAACACAAACCTTCATCATGGATGAGATTCAAAATGAAGCGGTACATTACAAATTCATTGAAGAAGTACCATATGAAATCAAGAAATTCAATGCGAACACCTATGTCATCACAGGTGACCGCATCGAGCGTATCTTTCATAAAGCGGATATCACAACTGAACAAGGTGCGCAACGATTTGCGCGCACACTTCGTCATTTGGGTGTCGATGATGCACTTCGTGAGAAGGGTGCTCAAGATGGCGATGTCATTGTCATCAACGATTATCAGTTCATCTTCATGGACTAGCTCTGTGCTATAATAAATCTATGATTGCATACATTACTGGAAAAGTTCATAGTTACGGATCAGATTGGGTGATTCTAGATCATATGGGTCTAGGTTATCGAATCTTTTTCGCATATCCGGAACGTTTGAAACTTAATGAAGAAGTCTGTTTATACACGTATCAATACATCCGCGAGGATGAACACAGTTTATATGGATTCTTGAACATGCAAGAATATGAGTTCTTTTTAAAGTTGATCAGTGTCAAAGGGGTTGGGTGTAAGACAGCGAATGCGATCTTTGCGGCTTCACGTTTTGAACAACTGGTTTTGGCGATTGAAAATGCGGATTTGGATTATCTCAAACGCTTACCAGGAATCGGGGCAAAGACGGCTTCACAAATCATCTTGGATCTTAAGGGAAAACTTATTTCCACGCGTAATGAAGAAGTGAAGGGGTCAAGATCTGTTCAAGAAGCACTCGAGGCATTAAAGGCTCTAGGGTATAAACAAAATGAATTGACACCTTTAGTCAAAGAGCTTGAGAAATCGAGCAATGAGAGTGTCGATGTCATCTTGAAGCTTGCATTACAGCTTTTGGCTCAAAGAAGGAGACAATAAGATGGAACGCTTATTATCATCAAATTTGATGCAAGAAGATGAGGATGTCAATTTAAGACCCCAAAGTTTAAATGAATATGTGGGTCAAACAGGATTAAAAGAGAATCTGCGGATCTTCATTCAAGCTGCGAAGTCACGCGAAGAGAGTTTGGATCATGTGTTGTTGTATGGGCCTCCGGGCTTGGGTAAAACAACCTTGGCTTACATTCTATCGCATGAAATGGAAAGCAGCATTCGGATCACAAGTGGACCGAGCATCGAGCGATCCGGTGATCTTGCGGCGATACTCAGTACGCTTCAAGCAGGGGATGTCTTGTTTATCGATGAGATTCATCGTTTGCCAAAAGCAGTAGAAGAAGTTCTCTATCCAGCCATGGAAGACTATGCGATTGATGTCGTAGTTGGCAAAGAAGCATCTGTACGATCGATTCGTTTGGAACTTCCGCCATTTACATTGGTTGGGGCGACGACAAGAGCAGGGGATTTAACCGCTCCATTACGCGATCGTTTTGGTATCGTGAGCAAATTGGAATACTATTCGCATGCGGAATTGAAGCAAATCATTGAGAGGACTTCAAGGGTCATGGAGACCAGCATCGATCAAGCCGCGATCAATGAAATCGCCAAGCGCAGTCGCGGGACACCTCGTATTGCGAATCGTTTGTTTAGAAGGGTACGTGATTTCGCTCAGGTCTTGAATGATGGACACATTGACATCAAAGTTGCGGAATTGGCCTTGGATCGTTTGAAAGTCGATCATTTGGGTTTGGATGATGTGGATATTCGCTATTTGAAGGGGATCATAGAGCGTTTCAATGGTGGACCTGTAGGCTTGGATGCGATTGCATCAAGTATTCAGGAAGAAGCCATGACCTTGGAAGATGTTTATGAGCCTTATCTTTTACAGATCGGCTTCATCAATCGTACCGCACGTGGACGTGTCGTGACCCAAAAAGCATACCAACATTTAGGCATTCATATACAAGAGGGACTCTTTGAGTAAAACTCTTGTTTTTTTTATTTGGTATGCTATTATTGTCTAGTAAATCAAGGAGAGGGACACATGTTTAATTTTGGTCGTAATCAATTAAGTCAAGAAGAAGCCTACAAGCAATTAAAAAGCGATAAGAATATCATTCT
>JBLJAX010000167.1:0-2523 GCA_047637795.1 Erysipelotrichaceae bacterium
GCTACTTTATTATTGCGATAGAACTGTTGAATAAACTCTGTTCTTTTCGCTTTGATTTCAGTTGTCGTCAAGTTCAATCTCCTTCCACATCATTTCTAAGCTGTTTTGATTCTGCTCACTGCTTTTAATCACCTGCTTAATCGCCTTTATCGCCGTTTCACCCAAATCATCATAAGCAACAGCCAGCGTCGAAGCACTTTCACAGAAGCGTAACTGTTTGATGCCATAATCCGGATGTTCATCAAATCGTTTCGCCATTTGATAAGCCATATGTAGATGTTGCATCGCTTGATTTTTTTGATTTAAGTGAATGCACAGATCCGCTGCCCCAACATTGAAGACCGCTACCAATTTGTCGATGTATGTCACATCTGATTCTTGTTTCTTATATGTCTTTAAGTTTTGAATCAACCATTGGATTGCTTCATATGCATTTGAATACTCCTTCTTAAGCGTATAGACATTCACAAAGCCAATGATTGTCCGAATGAGCACTTGTAAGTTTTCACCCAAGGCTTTCGTCAAATATGGAAAGGCTTCATCCGCTTGTTTTAATTCACTTGCATAGATCATCGCAATTGTCGCATTATTCAAACCTCCAGGATTGTGTTTCTTAAGGATCTGAAGCGCATCTTTCGCTCGATCGATGGTGATCAGACTCTCCGCAATCTCAGAATAGATCTCGATTTCAGATATGGATTCATCCACATTCTGTGATATCAGATCAATTGCCCGATAGTGGAGCTGAATGGCTCGCTCCGTTAATTGAGCATTATTCTTTTCAATCCCAAACAATGCAAGCAATCGTCCGCTTTTATAATTGATCATGAAATTGTTTGCGTACTTCTGGATGGCTTTCTCAATCAACAATAAAGCTTGATCATAATCCTTCGATTGACGACATTGATCCAAGGCTTCCAGTGTTTTATTGAGATTGTCACTCTGAAGATCATAACTAAAGAGCACATCGATAGAAGTCTCAAAGAATGATGCGATATCCGCAATGTATTGAACATCTGGTGTGGATGCGCCTAATTCCCATTTAGAGATCACCGCAACTGAAACGCCCAAGGCTTCCGCAAGATTTTCTTGCGTCATCTTCTTTTCTTTACGTAACTTCCGAATATTCTGTGCAAGTTCAACTTTCATGTAAATGTCCTCCTGATTGAATATATCCCTATGATAACGCTAGAATATCAATAGGTGAAGCCATAATTCAGACATTTTATTGAATTTTATTTCTACGTTATGTTGATTTTAGTTAAAATGTGTTAAATTTGCGCCTTGTAAGCGGATTAAAAAAAAGCACATTCGACTTCTGAAACAAAGGCGATGTGCTTTGAACATAAAACAGATTTTATTTCTTACTAAACGACTCTTTCCAAGTCCCCAAATAATTCAAACTCTCCTTTACTGTATGATCTTGATCCATATGCAAAAGTCCAAATTTCATTGAGTATCCACTTTGCCATTCATAATTATCAATTAAAGACCAATAGAGGTAACCAACAACCGGAATATGATCGTCAAGACATCGTTCCACGCCTTCTAAAGCTTGTTTAATGAACTCCATCCTACGCGAATCATCGGTTGTTGCAATTCCATTTTCAGTTATGAGTATATCATTCTTATAAACTTTCGAGACCTTACGTATAACATTTTCTAAACCTTGTGGGTAAAACTCATAGCCCATTTGAGTCTTTTCTTTGTCTTCACCCGGAGCCAATTCTCCGTTTATTCCAAAAATCGTTCTTGTATAATTCTGAAGCCCAAAAAAATCATCGTCTTTGAATGCATCAAGAAATTGTTCAAACTCTTCATGCCATGCTTCTTCTGAATTTCTTTTTCCCCCGTCAATATATTGAATATCACGAAGGCTTAAAGACAGACCTACTTTACACTTTGGTAGAATGGAACGAATTTTCCGTACTGCACGCTTATGGGTTTCAATTACGATTTCAATCCCCAATTGTGATCGAGGTGAAACGAATACAGCGGGTTCTTCCACTTTGAACACCTCGAGATTTTCCTTAATGCGTCCTTCTTCTCTTTTAGACATGGATTCTAAATCCAAGCCAATTTGCAAAGCCCCATTTTCTTGTATTTTTTGATTCTTCGAAATTATATCACGAATATACTTCGCGATAAGCACACCGATATTAGCCTCATTTATTGTACAGATGTACTTTAAATTTTCTTGAATAAATGCTCTTGAGACAAATTCAACATATCTCTCAAAATAGGCTATCACCTCATTAGATTCCCAACCACCTCTTTCAATCAACCATTTAGGGCTTGTGAAATGGAAAAGAGTAACAATCGGCTCAATACCATTTTCCTTACAGGCATGAATCATATCTCGATAGTGTTCAATTTCATTTTGATCAAAAAAGCCTTCTACAGGTTCAATGCGTGACCACTCTAGAGAGAAACGATATGCGTTAAGTCCAGCTTCTTTCATTTTCTTGATATCGTCACGATACAGCTTATAGTGATTTGCAGCTTCACCAGATTTTTCTGGAT
>JBLJAX010000168.1:0-10433 GCA_047637795.1 Erysipelotrichaceae bacterium
CAAACACAAGTTTCAATTGATGTTTGACATCACTCGGCACCGCTTTTACATCACGTAGTTGGATTCCCTCATGAAATACAAGATGACAATCCTCAGCTCTCAACTCCACAAAACTACCATAGGCGATACAATCCTTAAACTTTGATCCAATCAGTATATCTCTATAAACCTGGGGTTCTGCATTGAACCAAGCCATCTTATGTGGAAAAGCATTCACTTCCACATCCAAAATCGCTTGATTGATACACTTTTGTTTAAGCTGGCGGGATAGAACAAGTGCTTCCGGATATTCGATCATAAGCATTTCTCCCTTTTTTTAAATTATATACCGAAAAGCACTTGACACAAGTTCATCATTGTATTATTGTATTAAGTGTCTAATACAGTAATACAGAAAGGAGCTTTATGGATCAATTCACATCCACACAACCGATCTATCTACAGATCATGGATTTGATACAACGCGAGATCATCAGTACACGGATCAAACCTCTGGACCAACTCCCCAGCGTTCGAGAACTTGCACTACGCTATCAAGTCAATCCCAATACCGTTCAAAGAGCCCTAAGCGAACTTGAACGTATCGGCTTGGTCAAGAGCGATCGAACCATCGGGCGCTTCGTCTGCGATGCCCCCGAACTTATCAAATCGCTACGTCATACCATTGTCCAGGAACACGTCGATCAATTGACGAAAGTCCTTGTCGAACTCGAAGTATCCGAATCAGAATGTATACAAGCAATCAAAGAAGCTTATACGGAAAGGAAGTCCCATGATTGAAGTAAAAAATGTCAGTAAACGCTATAAAAACACCAACGCTCTCGACAATGTCAGTTTCACACTCCATGCAGGTCAGATCGTCGGTCTCTTAGGCCCTAACGGGTCCGGCAAAACCACGCTCATCAAAATATTGAATGGCTTATTGCGTGATTTTGATGGAGAGATCAAGATTGATGGAAAAGATATTGGGGTTGAAACCAAGGCCATGATTTCCTACCTGCCCGATGTCAACTTCTTTGGCGAATGGATGGATGGTGACCATGCCCGTGACTTGTTCAAAGACATGTATCCAGATTTTGATGAACAACGGCTCTTCGATCTCTTCAATAAACTGAAACTCGATCCCAAACAAAAATTAAAAACCATGTCCAAAGGCATGAAAGAGCGATTCCACCTCGCCTTCGTCATGGCGCGCAAAGCACACATCTACATCTTGGATGAACCCATTGGCGGTGTCGATCCGGCAGCACGTGAGTTGATCCTCAATACGATTCTGGATAACTACAACCCTGATTCCTTGGTCATCTTATCCACCCATATCATTTCAGAAATCGAACAGATCTTCGATTCCGTCTTATTCTTAAAAGAAGGTCAGCTTGTCCTTAATGACCAAGTTGAAGAACTTCGCACCAAACATCAGAAATCCATCGATGAACTCTTTAAGGAGGTATTCAAATGTTAATCAAACTCATCAAACACGATCTCATTGCGAGTTACCGTGACTTACTACCGATGTATGCAGGACTCATCTTGTTCGCAATCGTCGGTGCGATCTCACTGAATCCAGAAGTGGAATGGCTGATTTTTGTATTCATCGTCCCCTTCTTCGGTTTGCTCATCGCAAGTGCCGTCATCTCGGTTCAAACAATCATTCGTTTAATCAATCGTCTCTATACCCATGAAGGTTATCTCAGCCACGTCTTACCCGCTAGTGATATTGAACTCTTTCTTGCGAAAATCATCACAGCCGGTATCTGGACTACGACGACCTTCTTGAGTTACGTGATTTCACTCGGCATCTTCGTAGGTTTATGGTCCTTCTTACATCAAGACTACTTTGTCCTTTACCAGACTGAAATCAAACAAGTTCTTGCCTACCTTCAAGAACAGAATGCACTCGTTCTCTTCGCACGCATGGTTCTCATCAGCTTGCCGCAATACCTTGTGAACATCTTTTATGGCATGAGCTTGGTCTTGGTCGCCTTCAGTTTCGTGAACACATCTTACGTCAAAGCCAATAAAGTCTTCATCGGTTTGATGGTATACATCCTGATCAACTTCGCGATTGAAAACCTGAATTCGAATCTTCTACAAGACTGGTTCGTAACGGTCGATCGAATGCAAGTAAATATCAACTGGATGATGTATGGCTTAGACTTCGTTTATTATCTTGTTGCAGGCTTGGGCTTGTTTAGCTTGACCTTATGGTTGAATCGCAACAAACTTGAGTTGAATTAAGCGCTACGGCGCTTTTTTTATCGAAATACTATACTTTAACACAAAAATAACTAACTTTTAAAACATATTGCTTGGAAACATGTTGTATAACGAAAATACACGGTTTATAATGCAATTACGGCGAAAAGGGGACATTCGTGGAAAACATCATTTTTGGCAGCCTTGGTTTTGTCATCCTCACCCTCTTTGACCTCAATAAAGTAAAGCATTGGAATCGTAAGTTCAATGTTTTGTTTGCCCTTGGGGTGTTTTTCATTGTCTTGGCTACTTTTCTTATTTTCACCTCAGGAACTGCGGATTTCATACTTGATGAACCCTATCGCTGGCTCGTCTTGCTTCTCTTCATTCTCAGCTTGATCCAGATGATCGATGCGCTCTTTGGAGCCCTACCCTTCAAACGAACCTATATTGAAGGGGCGAATAATACGCTCATCAATACCGGTTGGTATGCACTCTGTCGTCATCCTGGTGTCTATGGCTTTTTCTTTACTTTCTTAACACTCTTTCTCTACAGTGGCAAATGGATGATGCTTTATGCGACCCTCGTTTGGACACTGCTTGATATTCTTCATGTCACCATTCAAGATGTTTATTTCTTCCCTTTAACCATCAAGGGATATTCGAACTATCAAAAGGAAACTCCTTTCCTACTCTTCAATAAACAAAGTCTACGGCGTTTTCAGAATACATGGCTTAAGGGGGAACTAAGCAAATGAATTTTGATCAGATGTTACGAACAAAAACGCATGAAGAAATCTGGCAGCGCTACTGCAATTTTTTAGATATGAATCTGGACCAATTCATGGAAATCCAGAATCAGTTGCTTATGGAACAGATCGACCTCTATGCGAATTGTGAACTGGGTCAATCGATTATGAAGGGTCAAAAACCTCGAGATCCCGATGAATTCAGACGCATCGTTTCTTTGACGGATTATGAAGATTATGCGGATTATCTTTTACCGAAAAATGCCAAAGTCTTGCCAGCTGAACCTGTTGTTTGGATTCAAACAACCTGGGAAGGTGGCAAAGCTCCTGTTAAAGTAGCGCCTTATACCGCCAGTATGATCGCATCGCATCGTGAAATCGCATTTGCCTGCATCATGCTTGCGACAAGCAAACGCAAAGGTCACTTTGATTTGAAGCCTGGGATGAAGCTCTTGAACGGGATGGCACCTTTGCCCTATCTAACCGGTCTTCTGCCTTACACCCTACAAGGTGAATACACGGTTAAATTCATGCCGGATATCGAAGCAGGTAATCGAATGTCCTTTGGGGAACGCAATAAACTGGGTTTCAAAATGGGCGTTCATAAAGGCATCGATTTGTTTTATGGCTTAAGTTCCGTCATCGTACGCATGAGTGAAAGCTTTGCGGAAGGCAGTGGTTCAACGGGCGTCGATCTGCTTAAGTTTGATTTAGGCCAGTTGGGTAAATTCGCAAAAGCAAAGATCCACTCCAAACTTGAAAAACAAGCCATCCTGCCTAAAGATGTCTTTGATCTCAAAGGCTTTGTCTGCGCTGGTACGGATACCGCACATTTCAAAGAAAAAATTGAACATTACTGGGGCGTCAAACCTTTGGAAATCTTTGGTGGTACCGAAGCCACCTGTATTGGAACCGAGTCGTGGACAAAGAATGGACTTATCTTCTTTCCTGAAGTCTGTTTCTATGAATTCATCCCCATGGAAGAATTCTATAAGAACCTTCAAGATCCCACGTATGTCCCTAAGACATACTTAATGAACGAACTGATTCCCGATCACTATTATGAAATCGTGATCACAACCCTTAAAGGGGGGGCCTTCGCACGTTATCGCATTGGTGATGTCTTCAAATGTGTCACCCTTGAACGTAAGGAAGATGGCATCAAGTTACCTCACTTCCAATACATCGACCGGGTCGATCCCGTTATCGATTTAGCTGGATTCACACGAATCACCGAAGCCACCATCTCAGAAGTCATCAAACTTTCTAAAATCAATATTGAACATTGGTTCGCTGTCAAACGCTATGATGAACAAAAACGTCCTTACATGGCGATGTACATCGAATTGAATCATGCGGAGAATGTGATTGGATTGGAAGATCCTGACTTTATCAAGGAACATCTTGAAGTTTACTTTAAATACCTTGATGATGATTACAAGAGCTTAAAGAAAATGTTGGGCATCGAGCCAATGAAGGTTCACGTTTTGCCTACAGGCACGATTAAGCAGTATACGCAGAGCATTCGGCATAAAATGGCCAAGGTCAATCCATCGCATTTCGATGTGACCGAAGTCCTGAAACTCGCACAAATACCAGGTAAAGCATAAGAAGGAGAACAGATGGTTCTATCCAATGTCATTTTTTGGGGAATACCGATCCTCGCATTGATCATCAACGCGATGCTTTTCTTCATGCTTGCCATCTCCAAAAAAGACAAAATGATCGTCTCATTCATGCTCTATGTGGCATCGATGATCGCATGGTCAGCCTCATCCTTATTGATGAAAGCGCAATTTGCACCAAGTGTCCTCTTCTGGTCACGTGTCATGACCGCTTGTATCAACTTTGTGCCTTATTTTGCTTATATCTTCATTAGTTACTTTACATCCCAATTTAAAAAGATCCATCTCTTGGGTTGGACCGTGATCATGATTGGGATGATGGTCATCCACAGTTTAGGTTGGATGGTCACATCGGCTTCGATTCTGACACCCGTCGTGGATGGTCAAGTCCTCTATGAAGTCAGTTATCAAACGGGACCCTTTGCGTATCCAGGCTTTGCGATCGTATTTGTCCTTTTATCCTCCAGTTTATTGAAGATGCTTAATGCGTATAAGCATGGCGTAAAGACCTCGCAACGTCTAAGACCTGTTCTTCTCGGTTTGTTCATCCTTTATGTCGGTTTCGCTTTGAATGTCATCCCTGCGATTGGGAAGTATCCTGTGGACTTTGCGGCAGGCATCATCACCAGTAGTTTACTTATGTACGCTATTTACAAGGAACATGTGGTTGAGCTTAAGATCGTGATCACACGGACTTTGGTGTTCACCTTTATCATGACTTTCCTATTCAGTGCTGTAGCACTCTTAGTTAATACTGTCCTTCGACTTTTCAATCAATTCAACAATGGGCTTAGTCAAGAAATCTTTGTCCTATTGACCGCCTTGATTACGATCATCTTGTTCCAACCATTATTCACGGTCATCTTTAGACTCGTTGAGAACTACTTCAATAAGAAGGAAAACCAACAAAACACACTCATTAAGAACTTTACCCTCAGTGCTTCCAATAACTTGAACTTGGAACATCTGGCTCAAGAACTCCTGAATGTCATCGTCCAATTGACGGGCAATGATGATGTGTCGATTTTCTTCAAGAATGCACAGAATGATGATTATGGATTCTATGCTTCATTTAAGAAACTGACCCGTTTGACTTTGGACTTCAGATCAAATCATCCCTTTATTCAATGGTTCACACAGTTTGATGATGTGATCAAGGAAGAATACCTGAGTACGCATCCAATCTTCAAGACCCTCTGGGATAAGGAACGCCAAGCCTTGGCACTGATTCGTTTCGAGGCTTTGGTTCCACTCAAATACAACAATGAACTGATTGGTATGGTGCTCTTATCTTCAAAAGACTATACGACTTTATTGAATAATGAAGACTTGAATGCGGTCTCCGCCTTATGTGCAACCGCGTCCATCGCGATGTCCAATGCACGCATGTTCGAAAAGTTCCAACAAGATGCGATCATGGACAGTTTAACTGGTATCTACAATCATCGTTACTTCATTGATCAGCTCCAAAAGAATACGCGTAATCTACGGACACAAATGGTCTCCTTGATCATGATCAACATTGATATGTTCGCCTTATTCAATGAAATTTACGGACATTACGCCGGTGATATCGTCTTGCAGAGAGTTGCGGAAGCCATTCGCTTCGTCAATGGTGAACGTGGTACCCTCTGTCGTTATGGCGGTGATGTGTTCGCACTCATTCTACCTTATGTCGATTCACGAACAGCATACGAGCTTGCGGAAAAGATTCGGGAACGTGTTGAGACCGCATCCATGGCCAAGGGTACGGAGATCACCCGAAATATCACGATTTCGATCGGGATCAGTGCTGCGCCGAGTGTGGCTAGTGATGATAAGGATCTGATCGCAAAAGCGACAGCCGCCTTGCGTTATGCCAAGATGACGGGTAAGAACAAATCCGTTCTCTTCAATCCAGATATTCATGACCAAAAGGTCAACGATACGGCTTCAGATGAGATGAACATGGCTACGATTTATGCCTTAACCGCTGCGATCGATGCCAAGGACCACTATACCTTCGGTCACAGTCAACGGGTTGCTCAATATGCGACAGCGATTGCGAAAGAAGCCGGGGCACGTAAAGAAGAAATCGAATTGATTCGACAAGCTTCACTGCTTCACGATATCGGTAAGATCGGTATTCCAGAGAACATCTTAACGAAATTCACACGCCTTAATGATGATGAATATGAAGTCATGAAGATGCATGTGGACATGTCCATTACCATCATCAAGTATCTGCCTTCATTCAGCCATGTTATTCCAGCGGTTGTAGGTCACCATGAACGATGGGATGGGACAGGTTATCCTCGACGTATCAAGGGTGAAAACATTCCGTTTGCGGCACGTTGTATCGCCGTTGCGGATGCCTTCGATGCCATCACATCGAACCGTCACTATAAGACCTACCTAAGCATCGATTTCGCTTTGGAAGAAGTTGAAAACAATGCCGGTAAGCAATTCGATCCTGAGTTGGCAAAAATCTTCGTCCATTTGGTTCGAAGTGGTCAATTGATCATCGAACCATCACGCAGTACGGAAGCCCCAAAAACCACGCTTAATCTCTATCAATAGGAACATTCTAATGCGGATGTTCCTTTTTTATGCCATAATACAGGATATGGAAAAGTTAGAACGCTTAAATCAATACATCAGTAAGAGCGGACGTTGTTCACGCAGAGAAGCGGATACCGCCATCAGTGAAGGTCGTGTCAAAATCAATGGTGAACGCGCACAACTCGGCATGCGTGTCCAAGCCGGGGATGTGGTCACATTGGATGGTATCGTCATCGAACACAGTAAAGAACACATTATTTTAATGTACAACAAACCTGCTGGTATCACCTGTACCACGGAACAACATATCCCTGGAAACATCATCGATGCGATCAATTATCCTGAACGCATCTTTCCTATTGGACGTTTGGATAAAGACAGCGAAGGACTCATCCTTTTGACCAATGATGGTGATCTTGTCAATAAAATCCTACGCCATGAAAATGCCCATGAGAAGGAATACTTGGTCAAAGTAAACAAATCCATCACCCCTCAGTTCTTACGCCAAATGGCAAAAGGGGTTCGTATCCACAACCCTGTAACGGATGAAATGACCACCACCCTGCCTTGCACACTCTATCAAGTTGATGATCAGCACTTTAAGATCATTTTGAATCAAGGTTTGAATCGTCAAATTCGTCGGATGTGCAGTGCCTTGGATTACCGCGTCATCTTCTTGAAGCGATTAAGGATCATGCATCTAACCGTCTACAATATAAAAAAGGGTCAAACGTATCGTTTAAGCCCTGAAGAAACACAAATATTATTAAATAAACTCTAATTATTTGGCACGATTCTTTGAGACGGCAATCATGATTTCGCGAGTCAATTTACTCGCCAAAGCCGTACTTGCGCCGGATTGATCATAAATTGGAGCCAATTCATTCACATCGATGCCCACGACATTCAAATGACTCATCGCTAGCACACTGTCCAACAGTTGATGGAAGGTGATTCCACCCGCTTCTGGTGTGCCCGTACCTGGCATTTGTGAAGGATCCAAGCAATCCAAATCAATGGTGATGTATACAGGTTTGCCTTCCAACTGAGGCAAGATGGACTTCAAGGTGTCACAGCTGCTCTTTTCAATATAACTGTGTTCTTGTGCAAAGATGAACTCTTCACGTGCCCCAGAACGTAAGCCAAAATGGAAGATTTTCTTATCGCCAACCAAGTCGTAACAACGCTTCAACACCGTCGCATGCGAATAGAATTCACCATAATAAGTATCTCTAAGATCGGTATGCGCATCGAAATGGATGATGTGCAAATCCGGATGCGCCTCAAAGACCGCACGCACGGAACCATAGGTTACCGTATGTTCCCCGCCTAACATGAAGGGGATTTTTTTATCTTGAACAATGACCTTCGCACGTTCATAAATCGCATCCAAAGCACGTTCCGCACTGCCAAACGGTAATACAAGATCACCCGTATCACAAACCTTACAGTCTTCTAGCCCGTGATCGGAGTAAGGACTATAAAGTTCAAGACCAATGGATTCCGTACGAATCGCACTTGGCCCAAAACGAGTACCAGGACGATACGAAGTCGTACTGTCAAATGGTGCACCAAACAAGACGATTTCCGCATCGTTGTATTCAGTATCACAACCAACAAAGACATGCGTATTTTTATTCAATTTCATAATTTAAGAGTTCCTTTACATAGTTTGGAATGGCAAAACAGCCTTTATGCAATGAAGTGTTATAATACTTCATTTTTAAGTTCAATCGTTTCCAAGCAGCCTCATCCAGATCCGCTACAGGATCAAAGGTCTTGGACGCAAAGCCAAACAACCAATAACCCGATGGATAGGTTGGAATATGCGCTTGATACACTCGTGCGATTTTGAATTTCTCACGAATGCGTTGGTGTGCCCGTTGCATCGCCTTGGTGTTAAAACTGTAATAAGGACTTTCATGTTGGTTGACCAAGATGCCATCATCCTTTAAAGCATTATGGCAATTGCCATAGAATTCCTTGGTAAACAAGCCTTCACCCGGACCTACCGGATCGGTCGAATCCACGATGATCAAATCATATTCCTTCTTGCGCGAACGAATGAACTTCAAACCATCTTCATAATAAATGTTTACACGTGGATCTAAAAGCGAAGCGCTCAAGTTCGGGAAATGTTCCTGGCATAACTCCACGACACGTTGATCGATCTCAACCATATCAATGTGTTCAATGGTCTCATAACGACACAATTCTCGAATGGTGCCACCATCCCCAGCCCCAATGACCAAAACCTTGCGAATCTTAGGATTCACCGCCATGGGCACATGTACGATCATTTCATGGTAAATGAATTCATCTTTTTCCGTAAGCATGATGCATCCGTCTAAAACCAAGAACTTTCCAAACTCCGGAGAAGTAAAGATATCGATCCGTTGGATCTCTGTTTCTTCACTGGCCAATTGTTTGTCGGTACGAATGGAGAAGCGGACATTGTCCGTATGTTGCTCAGTAAACCAATATTCCATTTTAGTCCTCCAAGACCGCGATTTCTTCAATCGCAGTATCCTCAATGCCCGTCAAGAAACTTCCTCTTTCCTTCGCATAGACAATATAGTCAATCGCTTCCTGAGTGATCAACTCACCCGGTGCGATGATCGGTATCCCAGGTGGGTAGACCATGATTTGCTCACCACTGATGCGATTTAAGCTCTCTACGATCTTAACTTTTGTTTTATCCGCATAATAAGCCTTTTGAGGAGACACTTTGACGATTGGATTGATGTAATCATAGGCAATCATGTCTTTGTCATCCTGCTCATATTCATCTTTGATATCCTGCAAAGCACTGATCAAACGTTCGATCTGCTTCTTCGAATCCCCAACCCCAACAATCGCTAGAATGTTCCCTAAATCACCCAATTCAACTTGGATGTCATATTCATCTCTTAATAAATCATACAACTCAATCCCAGCCAAGCCAATACCACGTGTATGAATCGTCAATTTCGTCTGATCAAAGGCAAACACAGAATCATGATTCACGATATCCTGTGAGAAGGCATAATAACCTTCGATCTGTCCAATCTCTTGACGTGCGTATTCCGTCAACTCCACAACCTTCTTAAAGACTTTTTCTCCCTCAAGCGCTAAGAACTTGCGCGTGATGTCGAGCGAAACCAATAAGAGATAAGAACCACTGGTCGTATGTGTCAGATTCAAAACTTGACGAATCTCACCCATGCGCTTTTCATCTCTAATCAATAACATTGAACTTTGGGTCAAACTTCCACCCGTCTTATGCATGCTTACCGCTGCCATATCGGCACCAGCTGCCATCGCACTGATGGGAAGGTCTTCC
>JBLJAX010000169.1:0-2686 GCA_047637795.1 Erysipelotrichaceae bacterium
TATTTAGACTTTGAATTGTCTATCATTGAAACAAAGAGGTAAGCTTATGAACTTTTTTCCCTTATACATCATTGGGGCCATCTTGATCAGCTATGTGCTTTTCGAGTCTGTTGTCATCTACCGCAAAGCCTACAAAAGAGGTTTGGAGTTAGGAATGACGAAGACACAACTCAATGAGACGACACGCAGCAGTGCGATTTTCTCGATTGTGCCATCCCTTCCGATTTTAATTGGATTGGTTACCATGATTCCTTTGTTTGGGAATGTGGTGATTCCATGGATTCGTTTGAGTGTCATTGGCTCTGTAAGTTATGAAACTTATGCGGCATCGCAGATCAAACAAGCTGCGGGTGTGGCAAGTTTGACGGAGAATTTACAGGTGTATTCGACGGCAATCTGGACGATGACTTTGTCCATCTTGAGTGGAATGATCATCCTCATCTTCTTTTACAAGCAATACACCAATAAGTTGGAAGCCATCAAAATCAAGAATCCACGCTGGTCCGAGCTCTTGATTGCGGCACTGTTCATGGGTTTGGTTGGGACAATTGGAGCCCAGCAAATCACCATGGGTGGATATAATTCCCTAGCGCTGTTCATCAGTATTGCCATCATGGCTGTTCTCGCCTTGATATCACAAAAATTCAAATGGATGGAGGAGTTTGCACTTCCGGTCTCAATGTTGGGAACCTTGATTGCACTCTACTTCATCATGGGGGTGTGAAATGACACAAGCTCAATATATTGAAAAACTGCATCGTCATGGACGACGTTTCATGATCATATCGACTGTGTTGATGTTGCTGGTGCCCTTCGTGTTCAGTTGGATCAACAATGCTTGGCCAACTTGGGATCTGATTGTTAAGGGCTTCATGACCGTTGGGGCGATTTATATTCCCATCGGAATTATTGAAACCTTGAACTATGCGCCAATGCTTGGGGTTGGGGCAACCTATATCTCACATGTGACAGGGAACATTTCAAACATGAAACTTCCTGCAGCACTCAGTGCCATGAAACAAGCGAATGTGGAGCCTGGCAGTGACGAGGCGGAGATCATCGCAACCTTATCCGTTGCGTCATCTTCAATTGTTACAACGATTATTATTTTTGTAGGGGTAGTCTTGTTGCTACCGTATTTAGGCATCGTTCAAGAATTTCTAGGACCCGTAACGGATTACTTGGTTCCAGCGATTTTCGGAGCATTGGGTTTGGTCTTTGTGGTACGGCATTGGAAATTAACCATCGTACCCTTGACGGTAATGCTTCTGCTTTTTGCGTTTGTGATCAAAGATCCAACGATTCAACCCGTATTCGTTCCCATCGCCTCATTGTTATCGATGGTAACGGCACGCTGGATGTTTAAGAAAGGCTGGGTAAAATAATGGATGCACTTGAGCGTTTACAAAGCATTTTACAAACAAAAACCATCTCGTACGCTGAACGCGAACAGATCGATTTTGATGAGTATGAGAAATTCATGAGTTTAATTAAACAACACTATCCCTTGCTTCATGAAAAAGCTGTGGTAGAACGTGTTGGGATGTATAGTCTCTTGTATGTGATTAAAGGGACGACAGACTTGAAACCCATTGGTTGGATGGGACACTACGATGTGGTGCCTGTGAATCCAGAAGGATGGAACCATGAACCTTTTGGGGCTGAGGTGCATGAAGATTATGTTTATGCTCGTGGCGCTTTGGATATGAAAGGCCATGTGGTGGCCATGCTTGAAGCAATTGAATCTTTATTGGACGAAGGTAAAACCTTTGAACGTGATCTTTACATCATGTTGGGACACAATGAAGAGACAGGGTCAGCTATGGCAGATTCAGGTGCCAAAGCCATTAAAGAGTTGCTTATTTCCCGAGGAATAACATTTGAGTGTGTTCTCGATGAAGGTGGAGCCTTCATTGATGGGAAGAAGTTAGGCGTGAATGGGACTGTCGCACTCATTGGAGTTGCGGAAAAAGGCTATCTTGATGTGGAAATCATGGCACGTCGTGAAGGCGGTCATGCCTCAACACCACCAGAGCGGAGTGCACTCTTTGAAGTGACTCAAGCAGCTGGCTTGATGGAGTCTAATAAGTTTAAAGCGGATTTCAATCCGGCAACCCGCGCAATGTTTGAAGCCTTGGTTCCTGCCATGGACCAACCTTTAAAGTTTCTTTTCAAATACAAAGATATCTTCAAACCAATCTTACTCAACGTGATGACGAAGAATCCAGAAACAGCCGCAACAGTACGAACGACCGCAGTCATGACGATGGCATCGGGCTCAAAAGCCCCGAATGTCTTGGCGCAAGATGCGAAAGTGAATTTGAACTGTCGTATCGTTCCGGGCGATTCTGTGGAAGAAGTGGTGTCGAGAATCAAGCGTAGAATTGGCTCGCGCTTTACGGTGACTGCTCTTAATGGAAACAATCCCACTTCAGTATCTTCGGTAGAGAGTCGTTGTTATACGTCGATTGATAAGGTGATTAAAGATGTTTATCCAGATATAAAAGTTGTTGCGCCGTATCTGATGATTGCGGCTACGGATAGTCGTATTTATCATGATCAAGCTGAAGGGGTCTATCGCATTCAACCGTTTATGAGTATCAAAGATGACCGTCCCACAATACATGCGGATAACGAACGCGTTGCGATATCCTCATATTATCAGGGGATTCAGTTCTTCAAAGCA
>JBLJAX010000170.1:0-2133 GCA_047637795.1 Erysipelotrichaceae bacterium
GATTTATGGATCGGTCCTGTACTTAAATCGCGTAAAGATGATTTAATGCACGCGTACCTATTGCATCTCTATCGCATTGAAGCCAATGTCCTAAAAGGACAAAAAAAAGAATCTTCAAAGAAGATTCAAGTAATACAAGCTCATTTGGATGTCATACAAACATCTTGATGGCCTTAACCGCCTCAAGCGGATCCAGACCATCACGAATGGCATTGCAATACGCAATGACTTGGTTGACTAAATAAGACGGGGTTGAAGCTCCGGCTGTGATCGCAAGCCGATTGAATGTTGCAAAGGGAAGATCAAACAAGTCACGATATGTTTCAATCTGATAAACCAAGGGAATGCCTTTATTGGAACCAATTTTAGCCAACATCCGTGTGTTGTTTGACTTTGGATCTCCGATGACAATCAAAGCATCGATGTTTTCCAATTTCAAGATGGCTTCTTGGCGCATGCGTGTCGCACTACAGATTTCATCACTGATAATGGCATGCGGATATTTTTCTTGAATCGCATCCAGTAGAACTTTTATATCCAATATGCTCATCGTGGTTTGATTGGTCACAAAGATTCTTGGGTGATCGATCGATAAACGATTAATCGCATCCAAATCCTTGATAAATGTGATGTTTTGATGATCCATATCACAAATTGCTTCAGCTTCTGGATGATTTTCTTGACCAATGTATAATATGTGATAAACTTCATCAAGGTATGTTTGAATTAAGTTTTGTGTCGAGATAACATCTTCACAACTTGCGTCTACTGTGATCAAGCCTTTGGCTTGAGCTTTCTGGACGACATTTGAACTGATGCCGTGGGCTGAGAAGATGACGACACCTTCGTTAACTTGATCCAAGAGATCCATTCTGGACTTACCTTTGGACTCAACTGTTTCGACACGATGGTCTTTCATGGCTTCTACAACAAAGCGATTGTGGACCAATTCACCAAGTATGGTTATTTTTTGGTCCGGATATTTCTTCGCAGTTTCTTTAGCGATCTGAATCGCTTTAACAACACCCTTGCAGAAACCGCGTGGATTTACTGTAATGATTTCCATTTTTCACCTCCACGTTATCATACCATACTTTTAAAATAGTGTTGAAAACACTATAATGTCACTGAGGTAGCAATATGACGATAAGACAAGATGAACGTTTAAATAATTTTTTTACGGATCAAGGATTTAAATTTGAAACCGAGATTCAGAAACAAGCTTTTCCCCATATCTTGAAAGGTAAAGATGTCATCGCCATTTCCAAAACTGGAACAGGCAAGACCTTAGCCTATTTGATGCCTCTCTTCGCACGAATCAATGTGAATGAGAATCGCATTCAAGCTGTCGTTCTCGCTCCGACACAAGAGTTGAGTCAACAAATTTATCAAGTTGCTAAGAAGCTAACTAAATATTTTCCGGGTGTGCGCTTGTTGCGCGCAACAAAAGGCGAAGATCGCCGTAAGTTTGAGAAAGAAGCGGACCATCATGCGCATCTCATCATCGGGACGGTAGGTAAACTGAAATCCCTCTTTTTGGATGATAACTTGCTTCGTTTGGATCAAACAAACATGTTGGTCATCGATGAAGCCGATATGATGTTGGATACGACCAATTTAGCTGAAATCGATCAATTGGCTGGACGGATGGCTCAACAATTACAAATGCTCGTCTTTAGTGCGACCATCCCTGATAATATGAATGCATTCATGCAATCTTATATGCATCAACCTAAGTTGATCAAAATCGAAGAAGATGTCAAATTTGATCCTCGTTTGGAGCACGTCCTGATTCCATTTAAGAGTGAATCCTATGACATCGTCTTTAAACTCTTGCCCCACATCAATCCTTCTTTATGTTTGATTTTTGTGGAACACCATGATCAACTCTTGAAGCTCAGTAAGCAGTTCAATGATCAAGGCATCCGCCACTTGTTGATATCTGGAAAGATGAGTGCACGTGAACGAAACCAAGTCTTGAAACAAGTACATGAGGGTTCATTTGTTTATGTCTTGTCCAGTGATGTGGCTGCCAGAGGTTTGGATCTTGAAAACTTGAGTGATGTCATTTCACTCGGTATGCCAAGTGATTTGAGCTTCTATACGCATCGTGCAGGACGTACAGGACGTGCA
>JBLJAX010000171.1:0-5808 GCA_047637795.1 Erysipelotrichaceae bacterium
AAGCACTCAGGAATACATCCAAAATCCTTATACCTCCCATATCCGCTTTGATGACCTATCACAAACAGCATTCAAGTACACACAAGAAACCATCCAGGCACATGAGCTTTTCAGTGTATCCAGTATCGTGGAAGATGAAAATCGTGAGCTCAATGATTGGATGAGGTTAAGGGCGATGGACGAACCCTATCAAGCTACGTTCTTATGGCAAGATAATGAGGTATGGATGTTAGATGCCCCATCTGAAATGAATACCATTGAACCATATGCAAAGAAAGCCAAAGGCAAGGTGTTGACCTTTGGTTTGGGTATTGGTTTTTACGTTTACATGGCGTTGTTAAATGATGATGTGGAAAGTGTCACGATTGTGGAGCGCTCACCAGAAGTGATCCAGCTCTTTAATACGGTACTTAGACCACAGTTTCCCCAAAACAAAGAAGTTGTGATTATTCATGGCGATGCCTTTGATTATTTCAATGAAGATACCTTGAACCAATATGACAGTGTCTTTGTGGATATCTGGCAATCCAATGAAGATGGCTTAGAGATGATTGAAAGACTGCTAGAACAGTACAATCCTCCTTTTGAACACGTTGATTTCTGGATTGAATCCTCATGTATGGAAATTATGCATGCTTTGGTTTTTATGGTTCTAAAAGGAATGATAGAAAACAAGGTCTACATAAATAAAGATCCGATGATAAATCGGATCGTGGGCAAGATCAACCACTATCTTCACCAAATTGATGAAACAGTGGATAAAGTTAATCGATTAAAAGAATTAATGTATGAACCTAAGATCTTAAGAGAAATGCTTTCACAGAGTCGATGATATGAAGATCAAAGAACACTACAACAGCTTCATCCCACGAATATTCAAGGCATCTGCCGTAACGCTGGGATCACACATCTTCTATGTGCAAGCTCAAAATCAAATATCGGCGCGATTGCGAAGACATGAGATGGTGCACGTCGAACAGTATCGAAAGGATGGTTTTTTTGGTTTTCTTTATCGCTATCTAAAGACGTATTTCAAGCTTAGGATGCAAGGGAAATCCCACATCATCGCGTATTATTCCATCCCTTATGAAGAAGAAGCCTATGCCAAAGAGAGACAAGCTTAATATCAAATTAACGCAATCTATGGCATAATAAGAACGGTTAGAAAAGAGGGCTTCCATGGGCTACCATGTTTATAAAAAAAGAATGATGAAACGATATGCTATTTTGTTTGTGGCATTTTTGTTTGCGCTCAGTGCTTGCGCGAAAGAAGATCCTGAGATTATAGAAAAAGAACCCATTGATGAACCCATCGTTGAGCTGGATCCTAAAGATCGTATTGATTTGAGTCTTAAGCCCAATGAAGCCGGACAGATCATGGTTCTGATGTACCACAACATTGGTCCTGAAGAAAAGACCTGGGTCAGAACACCAGAGAACTTCCGAAAGGATCTTGAGTATCTCTATGAACAAGGGTTTCGACCCATCCGTCTAAGTGATTATGTCAAGGGACACATCACGACGGAAGCAGGGAAGACCCCTATCGTATTGACTTTTGATGATGCGAATTTGAATAACTTCAACTATCTCGAAGATGGATCCATCGATCCAGACAGTGCGGTTGGAATCTTGGTTGAATTCAATCAAACCCATCCCGATTTCCCCCTCCATGCGACCTTCTTCTCCAATGGGGCCAATCCATTTCGACAAAGTGAGCTGATTCAAAAGAAGATCGACTTCTTACTTGCGAATGGAATGGACATCGGGAATCATTCCAAGGAACACATGAACTTCAAGGATGCGACGCAAGCCGATTTGGAATATCAATTGGGTGCGCAAGTTCAATATCTGCAGAAATTTGTGCCGAGTGATTACACCATCAATACGCTTGCTTTACCTTATGGGTCTCGACCTAAGGATAAGACCTTGGAAGTCTATCTTCAAAAGGGACAATATGAAGATGTCTCTTATGAAAACATTGCCATCCTCAATGTGGGTTGGATGCCTGCTTTGAGTCCTTTCCACAATGCCTTCGATCCTTTATCCATTCCACGCGTTCGTGCCAGTGAAACGGATGTGGACAATGTAGGCTTTATGAATTATCTTTTGGATTATGAAATGAATCCTCAAAAACGTTATATCAGTGATGGGGAAGCTTCCATCATTACCATACCCTCCTCGGTTGCGGATAAACTGAACACATCACTTCCGCTAGAAATCTACAGCTATGAATAAACGTAAATTCCTTCTTATCTTAATGCTTAGTCTTGGTCTTGTTTTAGCTGCGTGCTCAAAAGATGAACCGACAAATGAAAACCCACCTGTCGAAGAAAATCCGAATCAAGAAGAATTGGATCGCTTGGAAAGAGAACGTTTGATTGAAGAACGACGTGTGTTGGAAGAAGAACGCAAAACAGCATTGGGTGAGTTCTATGTCCCTTTGCCGGATTTGGATGATCCCGTTGAACCGTATACCGTAAAGGCAAAAGCTTTATACATGACATCCAATGTGGCAGGTTTCAATTTCAATGAAGAAGACATTCAATACTATGCCAATTATATTCTTGCACTGAGTGGTCAATCAGGTCAGCCAGTTGATGAAAGTCGCTTGGAGGATGTGAATAAGCTTGAAAAGATTCTTGGCATCATCGAAGCCACCGAAGTCAATTCAGTGGTCATCGATGTCAAGAATGATATTGGTTTGATCGCTTGGAAGAGTGATATTGAGATCGTAAATACCGTAGGTTCCAATTGGAATACTCCAATGAAGAATTTCAATGTATTGATGGATTATTTAAAGTCCAAAGAAGTGTATACCATTGCGCGAATCGTCGCGTTTAAGGATCCTTATTTTGCAGAGAACATGCCCGATCATTCGATCCAGCTCAGTGCAGGTGGCGTCTATAAAGATAAAGCAGGCTTTGCCTGGGTCAATCCATTCGATGAGTATGTATGGAAGTATGTCGTGGCCATCTCGCAAGAAGCTGCCTTACGTGGCTTTGATGAGATTCAATACGATTACATTCGTTTCCCAGATAATGCGAAGTATTACAATGAAATCACGACCTTCCCAGGACGTAATGGTCGGGATAAAGACGAGGCGATTGAGGACTTCTTGATTTTCGCACAAAAAGCCTTGGAACCGTATCATGTCCATGTGTCGGCCGATGTCTTTGGGGTCATCACACATTCATGGGATGACAAACCTGAGGATATTGGACAGACATGGCGTAAGATCACCAACAATACGGAATACATCAGTCCAATGGTTTATCCAAGTCATTACGGAACGGGTTATTATGGCTTTGATGTCCCAGACCAACATCCTTATGAAATCATTCAATACGCATCCCGTGAAGCCATCGAGCGTAATGCGGCCCAAAGAAAGCCAGCGATCATTCGTCACTGGTACCAAGGTTTCACTGCTCCTTGGGTCAAAGGGTATATCCTTTATGAAGAAGATGCGATTCAGAAACAAATCATTGCGGGCGTGGAACTGGGTTTGGATGAATACATCATCTGGAACTCCGGCAACACCTATTATCCTTTGAGTTTCTTCTATCATGACAAAGTGAATAAGAATCTACGTCAGCCTGGGTTTGATATCCTGGGTCGAAGTGCAGAAGTCGCAGTGACACGTTATCTGGATGCTCAACGCTTCAAGCGCACCAATCATCTCTATCTCTTGACGCCGATTGATCTAAGAGCGGAAGACTATGACGACTTTGTGATCGACTATCAAACCAAAGGGATACAACTTGTGAATTACACGATTCAAAGTGTCGAAGCTCAAGCGGATGGATCAAGCATTGCGACGGTGAAAGTCAATTACCAAACAGAAACGCAAGAAGCCTTGATGGAAGATGCGAAGTTTAAGATTGTACTTGAAAACGATGTGTATAAGATCGTACAAGCAGAGCTCAGTTTTACAGATAAGACGAACTAAAGAAAAAGAACTTTATTTGCATGTAACAAGTAAAGTTCTTTTCTATACTATCTTTACAATGAAAAAGATAAGCTTATCTATGATTATAGGCATTTAGTCCTAATGCACATGCACCAAGTAATCCAGCCTCATCCCCTAAGCCTGGAGCTGTGATGTAATGTTCATCCATCGTAAGAATCGAAGGATGTGCGATATAACCATTGAGACGTTCCTTCACGACCAAACGAATCATCGGAAACAACTGAGTCTGATGCATGACGCCACCCCCCAATAGAATACGCTCAGGAGACAAGACGCAAATTAAAGTGCTTAACGCTTCACCAATCAAACGTGCTTCTTCTTTCCATGCGGGATGATCGACACTCAATTCACTGGCTTTCATGCCCCAACGCTTTTCAAGCGCTGGACCACTGGCCAAGCCTTCCCAACAATTATGATGATACGGGCAAACGCCATCGCTGACACTGAGCGTCGCCACATGCATGTGTCCCATTTCAGGGTGAACCAAACCATGGAGACATTGTTTATTGGATACGAATCCGCCACCGATGCCCGTCCCAATCGTGATGTACAAACAGGAAGCCACATCCTGTGCTTTACCCCAAAGACTTTCACCCAAAGCGGCCCCATTCACATCCGTATCAAAACCGATGGGTCCAGCATAGACTTCACGCATGGAGCCTAAGATATTGACATACGCCCAATTGGGTTTTGGTGTTGTGGTGATGTATCCATAATGCGGACTGTTCACATTAAGATCAATCGGCCCAAACGATGCGATGCCCAGTGCATCGGGTTGATGTTTCAAGATAAAAGCTTGGCATTGTTTAAGTGTTTCTTCAGGGCTAGTGGTAGGGAAACTGATCTGTTCACTGAGCTTTCCATTCTCATCGGAAATGCCACAGACAAATTTCGTGCCACCCGCTTCAATTCCGCATAGTTTCATGATGATGTCCTCTTTAGTTTAGTTTAGCATAAGTCGCTAAAATTGACCGAAAATCATAAGTAACATACACTTATTTAAAGTGAGGATGACTAAATGGAAAAAATTGTTCAATTCAATGATGTTAAGATCATCACGGAAAGTTTTGGAGATCCTAAGAATCCTTGTCTACTCTTGATCATGGGATCCGCAAGCTCACTGCTTTGGTGGGATGAAGCTTTGTGTCAGAAGTTTGTGGATAAGGGATTATTTGTGATTCGCTATGACAATCGTGATACCGGTTTATCCACCGGTTATCCTGTAGGAAAACCGGCGTATGATTTTGAAACCATGAGTGATGATGCGATTCGCATCTTGGATGCGTATCAGATCGATAAAGCTGTTTTCTTTGGGATGTCCATGGGTGCGATGCTTGCACAGATGATAGCTCATCGTCATCCAGAACGTGTCAGAGCTTTGGTGCTCTATGCGGCCATGTATTTTGGTGAAGGTGCAGAAGCACTTCCTGTCTTTAGCGATGAAGTGAAAGCGTTCTTTGATCATTATGGAGATTATCAACCTGAAGGTTATCGAGCTCAAGTGGATTATGCTTTTAAGCAATGGCAGGCTACGCACAAAAGTGAACGAACATATGACTTAAATGAGATCTATGCCATAGTTGAAAAAGATGTGTCCAGAGCACTCGATTATAATGCGAAGCTCAATCATGCGTTTGCGCAGGTCAGTACGGATGTATTAAATAAACCTGAAGCTATTCAAGCATCGACACTGATCATGCATGGGACGGTGGATAATGTGATTCCGATTGTCCATGGTGAGTATTTGGCTAAAACGATTCCTTATGCACGCTTTGTCAAACTCGAAGGTGCTGGTCATGAGCTTCATCCTGATGATTATGCAGTGATTGTTCAAGAAACAG
>JBLJAX010000172.1:0-6845 GCA_047637795.1 Erysipelotrichaceae bacterium
CCCAACATGATTTGAATTTAAAGGCTACCATCAAGGCGATTCGGAATGTCAGTAAAAGTGATATTGAAACAATCGCAAAGAAGATCGAACTGGTCGGTCAATATACAATCAGAGGTAAGAATTGATGCGTAAAATATTTGAAGATATCAACGAACATTACGATGTGTTCGAGCTTGAGAATGGATTGAAAATTTATGTGATACAGAAAGTAGATTATCAATCTTCCGTATTTTATCTCGGGTTTCCGTTTGGATCCTTTGATTTGGTTCAGAAAGTAGATAATGAAATCAAACAATTTCCATCTGGTGTCGCACATTTCTTAGAGCATAAGCTCTTTGAGAATCCTGGAGGAATCGACATCATGCAGAGCTTTAGTCATTTATCGTGCAATGTCAATGCATTCACTTCATACAATGAGACCGTCTACTATTTCAATTCCAGTAAGAAGGCACTTCAAAAACCATTGAATCTATTGTTGGACTTTGTCCAGAATCTATCCATCACGGAAGCTTCCGTAGAAAAAGAAAAGGGCATCATCACCCAAGAACTAAGAATGTACAAGCAAATGCCTGAACAACGTTTAATGGCAGAAACCTATCATTCTTTGTATGCCAATCATCCTGTACGTTTGGATATTGGCGGAACGGAAGAATCAGTTAACGCAACACGTAAAGAAGATTTAATGGATGCCTATCGCTTGAATTATCATCCTGCGAATTCAACACTTGTATGTGTGACGCCGCTAGCACCGGATTTGATCTATCAATGGGTCAAAGCCAATCAGGATCTAAAAGCGTTCGAACCTAGACATGCGATCAAGCGTGTACTCGAAATCGAACCCAATGAAGTGGTTCGTCCTTTCCATCAATTTGAGATGGATATTCAAGCATCAAAACTAACGTATTCATACAAGTTGAATGATTATTCAGAAGATCCAAAGCTGAATATTGAAAAAGAATGGCAATATCGACTCTTCCTTGAATTAATCTTTTCACCCACGAATCCTGCCTATGAAACATGGATGGAAAGCAACCGCATTGCGGAATACTTTGGCTATGAAGTCGAAGTCAATCGTGAATATGGCTTTGTGATGTTTTATGGTGAGAATGATGATGAACATGATTTCATCGATTTAGTTCAAACAAATTTGAAGACAGATCTCAAAAACTTTAAAGAAGCCTTCGATTTGTTGAAGCGCCGATACTATGCACAGATGTTGCGAAGTTTTGATGATCAAGATGATTATGCCATCACTTTGTTACGATCACACTTCAACAATGTGGAGATGATGGATTCGATAGCAATTCTAAAATCGATCCAATTTGAAGACATTTTGCATCTCGGTGAAGACTTATTGAAAATGCCAACGGCCTTGGTAAAAATGACAGGTCTTAGTAAACTTGACTGATTGACACGTTTACCCTAATGAAACTGGTCGTAATCTTCTTAAATGAACCACTTTACCCATTCGATACTTGCTTCCACTTGTGACATACTCTTTTCACAAGGAGGAATTTATGTTGAATCAAGTGGTGTTGGTAGGTAAAGCAGTCGGTGTTCCGAGCTTAAAAGAAACAAGCAATGGCATCAAGTATGCGGAGTTGATTTTGGAGATCGAACGCAATTTCAAGAATACGCAAGGGGATTTTGAAACCGATCAGGTTCAGTGCATGTTATGGCGTAATCTTGCGGAATCGACGATTGAACAATGTACAGACGGTGCTTTGCTGGGTGTCAAGGGTCGTGTTCAGTCTAATAATTATGAAGGTAAGGATAATGTCCGTATCTATCATTGTGAAGTGATCGCTGAGAAGGTTTCTTTCTTAGGCACTCGTTGAGAGGATATCTTTCAGGCTCGTTAAGCTGAAAGATTTTTATTTAGTGGATTATTCCATCCCATCTTTTGTCTATTTTGAATCGTGTTATAATGATGGCAAGGGTTAAAATTATGAAACAATATCACGCTTTATTAAATGAAATACTTGAAAAGGGAACCGATCGTCTTGATCGTACATCGACTGGCACACGATCGATTTTTGGCTATCAAATGCGTTTTGATTTGGCGGAAGGCTTTCCGCTATTAACAACAAAAAAAGTTCATTTCAAGTCCGTTGTCTATGAGTTGCTTTGGTTCATCACAGGATCAACCAATATTCGGCCATTGGTCTTGAATAATGTAAGAATTTGGAATGAATGGCCGTATGAACGATTTGTTAAATCCGATGCATATAATAACGAAAGTTTAGATGATTATGTAGAGCGTATCAAAAACGATCAAACGTTTGCAGATAAACATGGCAATTTAGGTCCTGTTTATGGTAAACAATGGCGTGATTTCAATGGTGTTGATCAATTGAAACAATTGATCGAGGGCATCCGTCATAATCCGTTTTCAAGACGCCACATCATCAGTGCTTGGAATCCTGCTGAATTGGAAAACATGGCATTGCCACCGTGTCATATGATGATGCAATTCTATGTGTCTTCTGATCGCAAACGTTTGTCTTGTCAATTGTATCAACGCTCTGCGGATGTATTTTTGGGTGTACCCTTCAACATTGCTTCTTATGCCTTGTTTACGCATCTGATCGCCCAAGTTTGTGACTTGGAAGCGGGTGAGTTCATACATACTTTTGGGGATGTTCATATCTACAATGACCATATGGAACAAGTCGCTTTGCAGTTGAGTCGTGAACCGTTGCCTCTGGCTAATTTGCGTTTAAATCCAATGATAAAAGAGATCGAAGATTTCAGATATGAAGACATTGAGTTATTGGATTACCAAACCCATCCGGCAATCAAAGCAAAGGTGAGCGTATGATCACCTGTATCGTAGCGATGGATGAACAGGGTGGCATCGGTTTGAATGGAAGCCTACCCTGGCACATCAAAGAGGATTTGATCCACTTTAAAAACATGACCCTTCAACACACGATCTTGATGGGTAAGAAAACTTATCTTAGCATTGGGAAAGC
Organism: Erysipelotrichaceae bacterium; assembly: GCA_047637795.1. Lineage (GTDB taxonomy): Bacteria > Bacillota_I > Bacilli_A > Erysipelotrichales > Erysipelotrichaceae > UBA2212. Next base: position 2,976 of record JBLJAX010000172.1, read on the forward strand.
TTTGCCAAAACGGCACAATCTTGTTGTGACACATCATCCTGAGCTGTTAAAAGATGAGAAGGATGTTGAAGTCATTAAGGATTTAGAAGCTTACTTTAAACAGAATGTTGATTCTGAGGAAATGATCTATGTCATCGGTGGAGCTAATGTCTATGCCCAAGCCTTGCCGCATGCCAAGTATCTTGCGATCAGTCACATCAAAGGCACATTTCTCTGTGATACGTTCTTTCCACATTTCGATGCCAAACAATATGACATCATCAAAATAGAAGAATTTGAAGCTTTTGTCTTCAAATTGTATGAGAAGAAACAATGAAACATCTTTTTTTGTGGATCAAAATGATCATCTATTATCCATCCTTTAAGTTAAGTTTGCTTCATGTTCGTAAAGATGACATTGAATTGAACCAATACACGGCAAAAGTCATTGCGACCATCTTACTGCGTTTGATTAAGGTCAGAGCAGACATGATACACAAGAATCACATTCCACTTGAGGATGGTCATGTGTTCATTGCACGTTACACCAATGATTATGAAGCCGCATTGGTGTTGGCTCAGATTCCTGTAGATGTCAGTTTTATTTTTGGATTGAAAACAAGATTGCCTTACATGAAGCCATGGTTCAAGCGCATTCGGTCCCAATTTGTTGATTTAGCCAACTATTCATTTGTCTTAAAGGATGATCAGCTTAATCAGCTCATTAGATCGGCAAAGAATCTATTTATCTTCATCAATGATAAGCAATCCGACATCAATGATAGCTTCTATCATTATTGTCAAGCTCATCAGAAAACCATCATCCCCGTTGTTTTTGAGAACTCGAAAGACATCATGATCAAAGGAAATTCACATGTTGTAACAATCGATGTTCGTTTGCCTCTACATCATGAAGAATATCGCGATAATTCAATTGATGAACTTAAACAAGAACTTCAAAACAGGATGTTATAAAGCTTTTTTGTATCTTAGCGTTATTTTGGTATAATAAACCAGTCATGCAAAAATTCACTGTCACACTTGAACAATTTACCGGTCCATTAGATCTCATGCTTCATCTCATCAAAGAAAAGAAGTTGGATCTTTTTGACTTATCGATGGATGTGTTGATTGAACAATACATTCAGTATTTGAATGCGGTTGAAGATAAATTGGAAATCGCAAGTGAGTATCTCTATGAATTGGCCGCACTTTTGGAATATAAGTCTAAAAAGTGTTTGCCTGTGGATCCTAAACCTTTGGAAGTCAATGATTACGAAGAAGATCCAAAAGAAGCCTTGGTTCGACGTTTGATTGAATACCAGCAATTTAAAGATATCTCGCAAATGTTGAATGAACGTTTTATGGAGCGTCAAAAGCAATTAGAGAAACCGATTGAACGCCAGATCATTCAAATGGCGGATGATGAGAACATTCGTTTTACGCAAGGGAATCAAAGTGATTTGTTAAAAGCGATGCAGAAGTGTTTGGAACGCTTTAATTATACCCACCCAATGCAAGTTAAGATTACAAAAACGGAACTCTCGATTGATGATCGAAGTGATCAATTGATCGCAATGATCATGAACCTGATTGAACCCTTTTCATTTGATGACATGATTCAAGATGTTCAAGATCGAGGTGTTTTGATCGTCACGTTCTTAGCGATTCTTGAACTGAATCGTCGCAATCTGCTTAGTTTTAGTTTCAATGATAAAGATGTTCATTTCAGAAGGGGGAGTGCTTATGGATATAACGCTTAAAGCCATCATCGAAGGCATCATCTTCGTTTTTGGCGAAGAGGGAATCAGTTTAGCTCAACTATCAGAAGCCCTGGATCTAGGGGAAGATTATATTCGAAACATCTTGGATGAGATGGTGAGTGTCTATCAAAGTGAGGATCGTGGTTTTGAGCTCATCTCTGTTCAAGATCGCTATAAATTCATTTCAAAAGCTGCCGTTCATGATTATGTTCAACGCATCATTACATTAACGAAATCGCGTCAACTATCGCAATCTGCGCTTGAGACCTTGGCGATTATTGCTTATAAGCAACCGATTACACGTATGGAGATAGAAGAAATCCGTGGTGTTGGTTGTGAGATGATGCTAAATAAACTACAAGCTCAAGATCTGATTCGAGAAGCGGGTCGATCTGAAAGCGCGGGAAGACCAATATTGTATGAGATTACGGAAGAATTTTTGGATTTGTTCAAACTGATGAGCTTGAATGAATTGCCAAATCTTCCAAACTATCAAGAGGAAAGCAGCGAACATCAGCTGTTCGAGTAAACAAATGGAACGATTACAAAAAATATTAGCACGTGCAGGAATTGCTTCGCGTCGTAAGGCCGAGGAATTGATTCTTGCGGGACGTGTTGAAGTTGATGGTGAAGTGATCACCACTTTAGGTTTTGTCGTTAAGAAAGGCGCTGTTGTCAAATTCGATGGTAAGAAAGTCGAAGGTGAAAATAAAGTCTATTATCTTTTACACAAGCCTAAGAAAGTCATCTGCAGTCTGAATGATGAACATGATCGACAAACGGTTGTCAGTCTGCTCAATGTATCAGAGCGCATTTTCCCTGTGGGACGCTTGGATTATGATACCAGTGGAGTGTTATTTCTAACCAATGATGGTGAGTTTGCGAATGAAATGACGCATCCCCGTTTTCATCTATCAAAGCTTTATGAAGTCTCGATTGATGGTATCCTGACGACAGCTCAAATCAAGCTCTTAGAAAAGGGCATCAAACTGGATGATGGGACCGTCACCTTACCTTCTAAGGTTTATATCACCAAGAAAAATATGGCAAAGCAGACAAGTGAAATGGAACTTACAATCCAAGAAGGCAAGAATCGTCAAATCAAACGGATGATGGAAGCGCTTGGATTCAATGTGACGCGTTTACATCGATCAAAGCTTGCCTTTGTGGATTGCAAAGACTTAAGACCCGGTGAATATCGCCGTTTAAAACCTTTTGAAGTCAAACAATTACGTGAATTAGCCAACAATGGAGTCTTAAAATAATGCAGCAGTTTTTTGTGAAGTCATCCATGATTTTGAATCAAGCTTTTTCACTGGATTCTGAACAGGCTCACCAATGCATCACAGTCTTACGTTATCAAAGTGGTCAAGAAGTTGTCTGTGTTGATGAGCATCAAAATCGCGCTCGATGTCGATTGGAAATTCAAGCGTCCAATGTTTTTGCGACACCCATTGAACTTCTTAAGCAAAACAGCGAGATGGAAATCAAAATCACCTTGATTCAAGCCCTGATTCGTAAAGAACGTTGGGAGTTTTTAATTCAAAAAGCTACGGAGTTGGGGGTCTATCGAGTCGTCCCTTTGATTTTGCGACGGAATGTCGTTAAATGGGACAAAACAGAAAGCCAACACAAGCGTGTACGTTATCAAAAGATCATGCAGGAAGCTTCTGAACAGAGCAAACGAACGCATGTACCTCAACTCATGGATGTGATCACGATCGATGAAGTAAAAGCATATCTCTCAGACAATAATTTGGTTTGTTATGAGAATGAGAATGCTCGTTTTATCAAAGATGTATTGAAACCAAAAGAATCCATTACCTTGGTTTGTGGACCAGAAGGTGGTTTCGATCCAAGTGAGATTGATCAATTAAAAAATATGGGCTTTAATATCGTCCATTTGGGAGCTCGTATCTTAAGAGCTGAAACAGCGAGTCTTTATGTTTTGAGTGCGGTAGATTTTATGTTTGAGGAACACCAACGATGATTGAAGGGATTCTACTTAAAGCAAATAAGATCGATGTCTATAAAGATCGCAGCACGAAACAAGTCCTTGCTCAAATGAAGCAGGCCTTTTCATTGTATAAGTTGGATGTGAAAATGAAATCAGAAAGTGATTTCTTTG
>JBLJAX010000173.1:0-2124 GCA_047637795.1 Erysipelotrichaceae bacterium
GAAAGTTCTGAAGTACTATTCAACTCATCACGCGTCAAAGTTAACTTTGATGAAAGTGCGATTTCTTCCGCATTGATCAAGGCGAAGATCCACCAACTCGGCTCCACCGTAATCAGCGAAAAGTAAGTTGAACATCATGTTCAAGCTCACAAAGAAACAAATCATCCAGATCTCAACGGTGCTGATTGTCTTGGCGTTTGTTCTTAGCCGTTTTTCAAACCTTCAAAGCTTAGCCGTCGCTTTGATGCTTGGGACAACACTCATTGCAGGAACCCCTATTTTTAAGAAAGCCTGGAGTGCCTTGCGTTATAAAATCATCGGGATCGATGCCTTAGTTTCCATTGCTGTCATTGGTGCATTATTCATTGGTGAGTATTGGGAAGCAGCGGCAGTCACTTACCTATTCATGTTGGGAGACTATCTTGAATCGCGGACCATTGATAAAACACGTGAATCCATCAAAGCACTCTTAGATCTCGCACCGAAACAAAGCGTTGTCATTCGTGATGGGGTTGAAATGACGATTCCAGCCGACGAAGTATTAATCAACGATACCGTCATCGTGCGTTCTGGTGAGAAGATCGCAGTCGATGGGACGGTTCTAAAAGGAACAGCCTCCGTCAATCAAGCATCCATCACTGGGGAATCCTTACCGGTTCAAAAAGAAGAAGGCAATGAAGTCTATTCTGGTACGATGTTGGAGACAGGTTATCTCTTGATTCGTGCGGATAAAGTTGGGGAAGACACCACCTTTGCCAAGATATTACAACTTGTAGAAGATGCTCAAGACTCCAAAGCAAAGACACAGAAGTTCATGGAACGCTTTGCACGTTACTACACACCCTTTGTGGTGGTCTTGGCAATTGTCATGTATCTGATGACCCGTGATGTGGAACTCGCGTTGACCATCATTGTCATCGCATGTCCAGGAGCCTTGGTTATTTCAACACCGGTATCGATTGTGGCAGGGATTGGAAGTGGTGCCAAACATGGTGTCTTGTTTAAGGGTGGTGAATCGATTGAAAAACTTGGAAAAATAAAAGTACTTGCTTTCGATAAAACTGGAACCTTGACCAAAGGCAAACCAGTGGTGACTTCCATAGAGACATTCAATGCATATACTGTTGAACAAGTCCTTCGTATTGCGGCAAGTGGTGAAACCACTTCGGAACACCCGCTTGCGAAAGCTGTAATTGATCACGCGCAGGCTAAAGGGATTGATGTGTTACAACCAGCGTCTACTGAGATCATCCCAGGTCAAGGTCTTCGCTTTGAATACGATTCAAAAACTTACTATTTAGGGAATCGCAAACTAACCCAAACAGAACACATCAAACTGAGTTCAGAAGCTGAAAAGAGCCTACAAACTCACGAAGAAGCAGGTGAAACTGGAATCATCCTTACCGATGAACAATCTGTTCTCGGCTTAATCTTTATTGCCGATACAATTCGTCCAGATGCAGATAAACTCATTGAAAAATTACGCAAGCGTGGCATCAAACACATGGTGATGCTTACAGGCGATAATCCACGTACAGCTCAAGCTATTGCGAATCAACTTCACTTGGATGATGTGCGGAGTGAACTGCTTCCTGCTGATAAAGCAAATGTATTGAAAGAATTGCGTGAGAAGTATGGTCCGGTCGCCATGGTTGGGGATGGTATCAACGATGCGCCAGCTTTAGCCAGTGCGGATATTGGGATTGCGATGGGTGGTGTTGGATCGGATGTGGCAATGGAGACAGCAGATGTCATTCTCTTGTCTGCAGAACTCAGAAAACTCGATTTTGCATTAGGCTTAAGTCGCGCAACAGTTCAAAACATGACCCAAAACATCGTCTTTGCACTGATTGTGGCAGGGACCTTGCTTGCAGGTGTCTTGGTTAAGACAGTCAATCTCTCGTTTGGAATGCTTATCCATGAACTGTCCGTCTTCCTTGTCATCGTGAATGCGGTTCGGTTGTTAAAATACAAAGAAACACAAAAATAAGGTATGATTAGCTCATAGGAGACCAATCTATGACCTGTAATCATCATTCAAAAGAATCCGATAACTGTATCCAATGGGTGCCCATCGTGGATGCCGCCAAGCAGATGGAGGACGAAGGCCAGAAGATCATCAAG
>JBLJAX010000174.1:0-6308 GCA_047637795.1 Erysipelotrichaceae bacterium
GGCATATGAATTTGTTTACGGTCCAATACAGGCCGTGGTTGACGAATCGGCCACTCTTGAACCATGGTCAAACTGTGTGTCTTACCGTGTTTATCTAAAACGGAGATGAGATTATCTTTAATGTTATATTTACCATCTTTTTGAATGGAAACGACTTTACCACTGATGCCTAATGGAATTAAGAAACGATGCTCAATCAAACTTGTTTCAGGACAAGTCGCAAAAATCTGACCCTCTGTGACTTCATCATTCAACGCAACTTTGAAGGTGACTTCCCATTGACGCTTCTGATCCAAGGCAGGAATACCCTTACCTTCGGTAACATACATTCCACTGAGCGCAGCCATATCTTTAAGCGGACGTTGAATCCCATCAAAGATATTATCAAGAATACCAGGACCTAAGCTTGCGCATAAAGGTGCACCTGAATGATACACTTCTTCATTGACGCGTAAGCCCGTCGTACTCTCATAAACCTGAATCGTCGTATAATGATCATCAATCCCGATGATTTCACCCAAGAGTTTCTTATCACCGACATAAACCATCTCAAGCATCTTAAAACCACTGTAATCTTTAACGCGGACAACGGGTCCATTAATTGAATATATTAGTGCCTTTTCCATATGTCCTCCTAAAACTGTAAGTCAGAATGTGCAAAGAACCATTCCTTCTGAACTTTAAGCTGATGGTCAAGGGTCATCTCAATGGCCATTTTACCGCCTGCTTCTTGAATGATCACACCCCCAACTTCGATATGATCAGAAGCCATTACGGTTATGTTCTTAGCTTTCAATGCTTTGCTAAACGCATCCACATCTTCAGCCTTAACCAAAACACTCGTATTCACAAAGCCTTCCTTCGCAATCGTCTCTTCAATAAACTTGAGATACTGCGTCAAATAAGCTTCGGTTTTTGTATATGCACATAATTTATCACGTAATTGTTCAAACAGCCCTTCCACAAGCTCTTCACGACGAATGAATAGATTCTTTTTGATCTTCCATTTCAATTGTGTTTCACTTTGCATGACACTGCTTTTCAATTCCGCTAATTCTTGTTCAATATATAGATTGCTCTCTTCAACGGCTTCTTGATTAAATTGATTGATTTGCGACTCACGTTGCGTATGAAAATTCTCTTCCAAGATCTGAAGCTGTTCGTGAGTTCGTTTTTGAATATCATCCATTAATTTTAGTGCTAATTTTTCCATATCATCCTCACAGTTTAATTCCGATTGCTTCAGAAATATAGGCATCGATGGTTTCACCAATTTTGGCTGAACCATGTCGATCCGGAATTTCCACAATCAAAGGTCGTCTAAGCTTTAGTTTCATATCCGCGATGACTTCTGGGCATGTTTGAATACAGAGGGTCGTAATCAAGACAATCGCAACACTTTCGTCTTGGATAATCTTGTAGAGCTCTGTTAGTACTTCATCCCGCGTATGTGCGATCACCCCTTGGATGCCCGCCAAACGCATACCCATTTGGGTATCGGTGTTGTCGCTGATGAGAAAAAATTTCATAGTTTCTTACAATTTGTTGATAATCAAGATGGAGATCAATAGACCGTAGATGGCAACCCCTTCAGCCAAAGCAACGAAGATCATCGCTTTACCAAAGTTATCCGAGTTTTCACTGATCGCACCGATCGCAGCAGGAGCCGCTGCAGCTACCGCAAAACCAGCACCGATCGCTGAAGCGGATGTAACCACCGCAGCTGCGATAAAGCCCAAACCTTGAGCCAAAGAGCCAGCCATACCATTTGTAGCCGCTGTTGCTTCAGCAGCTTGTGCAACCAAGCCATTGATTTGGAACACCATGACCAAGATGAATGTTGCCGCAAACAAGCTGATTTGTGTCAAGACACGGAATTTTGCATTTTGTGCGTTTACCTTTCCCTTCAAGATAGGGATAATAGGTAGAGAAATCAATCCAATGACCAACAAGGGTCCAAATACTTCAAACATCGTTAACATAGTTCTTTCCTCCGATTACTGGTTCAATAGTGTGGTTGGTATGTATTTCTTACCCCCACCTGCAAAGTAACGACTAAACATTTCATAATACTGCAGACGCAAGGTTTGAATACCGACGATCAAGCCTTCCAATCCGATGACAAAGATATTACCGATCACCAGAACCAAAAGTCCTGCGGATCCTGTCATTTCTTTTAAGGTCATAACTACGACCATCATCCCAGCATGTGAGAGCACGAAGCCACCGACACGAAGGAATGACATCGTATTTGAGACGAAGCTCAATACGACTTCCAACAATTCAAAGATGCTTTCAACCAAATATCCACCCCAACCTTCATGCGGCTTGAGTGCTTGCTTGTGCAACAAGTTCTTCAGCGGCACATGCATCAAGATGATGAAGAGTGGGAAATAAACGAAGATACTGAGTGTGAGGGTGTTCATCAGCTTCGTGCCCAAGAGCATGTCCCCTGCGACCATTCCAATCACAGAAGCATAGAAGACAAAGCCAGCCACACCATTCTGTGTAAACAAGGCAGTCGCATAATCCTTACGCTTGATGTTTATCATGATATTCAAACCAATCGAGGTTAGAATCAAGAATGCACCCAAGCCAACGGCAGTAAGCAGTAAGGTCATCGTGAAATTCGGATCGATGACATGGATTGGCTTTTCACTGAAGCCTAATATTTCTGTGAACAAAGGTGTCAGAATTTCTTCATCTCCGAAGAAGGATCCAAACAGTGTTCCAAAGAACATTGAGAACATCCCGATACGAACCGCAACCGCACCTAATTGCATCTTCTTCTTGACCCATAATAATTGACCAAGAATCACAAGCACCAAGCCTTGCCCTAGATCGCCAAACATGATGCCAAAGAGCAAACTGTAAGTTATGGAGACAAAGAAGGTTGGATCGAACTCACCATAGTGAGGTAATCCGTACATTTCAATGAAGAGTTCGAATGGTTTTGCGAACCAATTGTTTCGCAGTACCGTAGGAGGCTGCAAGCCTTCTTCCGATTCTGCTGGGAAGTCCTGAATCACCACATCCGTCAAATCATCAAACAAGGTCTTATACGCTTTTTTAACACGTTCTGGAACGAAACCGGTGATGACCACTTCATTATCGAAAACCGCCATATATTTATAATACTTAGCCAACTCCGCATAGTGATAGACATAACCGTATATCTTACCTAAAGTGGATTCACAATCGATCGTATATTGGATAGCATCGATCTTAGGAATCGCACTGGGTTCAAAGTAGAGGGATTCCAAGATATTGTTCACTTCTTTTTGTTTATCCAACAAAGCGATGATCAACACCCATGCATACTGATTGTTCTTCGTCATCACATGATAGATGAAACTTTTCTCCTCATGTAGATCGACTTTAGGAATACTACTCAACGGTAAACGACCAAAGGTCACATACGAGTATTTCAAGTCATTCAAGGCTGAGATGTCATACGAACGCAAGATTTCAAGTGCATCTTTATCTTCAGGCGTTAGATTTGAGCGCATCATGAGTTGTTCATTGATCTTCTCAAACTTCTCTTCCGCTTCAATCAATTGCATCTCAATCTCATCTTTTGTGAACGTCGTAATGCCGTCAAAAGCACACATGATCTCTGTATTCAAACTTCTTGCCATACTGTTGATCCGTTTGAGATACTCAGCAAAACTGTTGTCTTCAGGAATCAGCTTACCGCCATTCCCTTCATTCACGACATGACTTGCCAATTCCGCATGCAAATCGTTGGTCGCAAAAGCAGTCAACAAGATTTTTTCAATATTCTCTTTGGACCCTGCCATGCGCAGTAATCGCATCTTCTCAATTGCCATAGGACCTCCTAGTAGATCAAGAGCTTCGCAATTTTGTCATTTTCGACTTTATAGCGAACACCCTCAATGATATCAATGACATTCTGTATCTCAATTTCCAACAAATTCAAATAAGCCACCAAGATGATGTTTGGGTTGGTTGAGAAATGCATCAAACGTTTCGTCAACTCAAACATGATCACATCGGTCTGATATTCAATGTATTGGAATTCCTTGATATCCGTAGGGATATCATAGGCATGATCATGGATGGCTTGCAGAAACTGTTGTGCATCCTTTTGCTCGATCCATTCCATCAGTGTCTTCTTATTGATCCGCTTATAGGTTGGATTCAATACTTTCTTGATTTCAAATGGACTCGCATTGTAATACTTCTTTAAACGATAGATTTTCGTGATGTTATCCAACTCAATCTGAGTGTCGAACATATCACGAATATCTTCTTTATCTTTACCTTTGAACTCATGTTCAATGATTTCGTTTACGCGTTTGAAATAGTAGGCTTTCAGCTCAATTTCATAACTCGAATAATCGATATCCACCAAACTTTTTGGCTTCAAAGGTTTCAATATTGAATAATAAGGTGTATTCTTTAAGACATTTAACAATTCATCAAATGAATTGACTTTTATCAGTGCTTCAACGTCAAAAGAAATCAACCGATTCGCAAAGATGGGTAATTGTGCGATTTGACTGGTCTTATCCGTTTCGCTAAGCAAACGAATCGTCATCAAGATCTGCTTGATTTCCATCATGAGAACACCATATTCGTAAAAGTGATCATTCTTCGATTGACTGTATCGAATCAATTCCAAGAACTCAAGAAAGAAGGTTTGACGAACCAACATCTCTAAATGTCCACGGTGGATCGCAAATTCATTGATACCCGCAAGGATCTCCTTGAATGCTGTTTCGTTCTTTAAGTAACCTGCAATTTCCTGAACGGTTCTTTTACGTAAGAGCTCTGTGTAATCTTCTGATTTTAAGTGTTTACCATACATGGCCTTCGCTTTGGCGGCCATGGCTAAGGTCGATTGACTACTCATTACCGGCCTCGAACCGTATTGAACGCTGATAGAGCTCTTCCAACCACTGGGTCTGATTCGCACTAAAACGTTCTTCTAAATCATGCAGGGCTTTCGTAAAATGTTGTTGCCCTTCCTTCTCACTTTGAGCAAGTTGATCCAACAACTTTTTGCGTTCGTCCGCGACAAATTTCTGGGCACGATCAAAAACTTCTTTGTGCACCGCATCCTTATCTTTAGTGATGGCCATGATCGCATTCTGAATTTTAGCTTCAGCTTCTCTCACTTTGGCTTGTGCTTCTAAATCTGCTTTGATGATCGCTTTTATTTTGCCTTCCAATTTGAACACCTCCCAAACATTTATCTACTATACGCCGATTCTAATCACTCTTCAAGTCTCACTTCACAAATTTCGAGCTAAACAAGCTTGTCTATATTTTACACCCGATTTATATTCAATGGTTGTTTAAAACAAACATTATTTTCGCACATTTTCACAAGCGCTTTTATTTCATCATCCTTGAATTCAATCGAACTTTAATCTGAAATAAAATAAGCCAAAAAAAAATGGCGGAGGAAGCAGGATTTGAACCCGCGCGAGCTTGCACTCCTATCGGTTTTCGAAACCGACCCCTTCAACCACTTGGGTATTCCTCCAGCGCCTAATCATTATATCAAATAAGTAATCACTTTTCACAATAAAATGTTCCATCTTGAGTAAAGTTTACTTCAATTCATAATAAAACACATCGTCATAATATCGACGATGTGTTCTGTTATGGTTTGATTAGGCAACAAGTTCAGCTTGATAAGCTTTGAACTCTTTTTCATTGCAATAAATGAAATGCTTAGGACGGATTTCACGCATCTTAGGCTCATCCGTAGTGTAATCGTGTTGCGTAGGATCATATGCAAAACGAGCACGTTGTTTCTCACTCTTAGGATCCGGTGTTGGAATTGCAGACATCAAGGAGCGTGTGTATGGATGAAGCGGATTGTTATAGAGTTCTTCCGCATCGGCCAATTCAACAATCTTTCCTTTATGCATAACCGCAATCCGGTCAGAAATATAGCGCACCATTGAAAGGTCATGGGCAATGAACAAATAGGTCAAGCCCAGTTCTTTCTGTAGTTTCTTCAATAGATTGACGACTTGAGACTGAATGGACACATCCAAAGCAGAAATTGGTTCATCACAGATGACCAACTTCGGGTTGGTGATCAAAGCACGAGCAATCCCAATACGTTGACGTTGTCCACCTGAGAATTCATGAGGATAACGACCCGCATGTTCACGTGCCAAACCAACTTTGGCTAAGATGGAGTAAACCATCTCATCACGTTCTTCCTTAGTCTTTGCCAATTTATGAATATCGATGCCTTCCGCGACGATGTCACGAATGTTCATACGAGGATTCAAACAGGCCATTGGATCTTGGAAAATCATCTGCAT
>JBLJAX010000175.1:0-2390 GCA_047637795.1 Erysipelotrichaceae bacterium
ATCCAGTTCCTAAAGAAGACATGGAAACGATGGTCAAAGCAGCTCAAGGCATGTATAAAGAACTCTCCCCCGAAACCGATGCGTTCTTTGAATTCATGCAGACGCACGAGCTCATGGATCTTGCCTCTAAGAAGGGCAAACAAGGTGGTGGTTACTGTACCTACATTTCAGATCACAAAGCACCTTTCATCTTTGCGAACTTCAATGAAACTGCACACGATGTCGAAGTATTGACCCATGAAGCAGGCCATGCTTTCCAAGTCTTCCAATCCCGTTGGATCGATGTACCCGAATGCCAATGGCCTACACTGGAATCGTGTGAAATCCACTCCATGAGCATGGAATATCTGACATGGCCGTGGATGGATCGTTTCTTCAAAGAAGATACAGCTAAATTCAAATACGCCCATCTTGCGGATGCGCTTAAATTCTTACCTTATGGCGTCTCTGTCGACCACTTCCAGCATGAAGTCTATGCACATCCTGAGTATTCTCCTAAGGAACGTAAAGACGCATGGCGTCGCTTAGAGAAGATGTATACACCACATAAGGATTATTCAGAGAATGCTTTCTATGACCAAGGTACCTTCTGGTTCACCCAAAGTCATGTTTTCGCAAATCCTTTCTATTACATCGACTATACCTTAGCGGGTGTCTGTGCGCTCCAATTCTGGAAACGCAGCCAAGAAAATGACCCCAATGCATTCAAGGATTATTTGAACATTTGTAATGCAGGTGGAACCTTGAGTTTCTTGAATATCGTCAAAGAAGCCAATCTAAAATCCCCCTTCGATCCAACTTGCATTCCAGAGGTCATGGTGAGCGTAAAGGATTATCTAAGCAAAGTCGACGATCAAGCATTGTAATTCGCTTCTACATAAAAGTGTGCCCCTTAGGAGCACACTTTTCTTGATTTATTTTGCGTTTGCAGTATCGATCTTATGGACCTTATCCACCATCCAATAACCAATAATGAAGAGGATAATTAGCGCCAAGATCCCATAACGTGAGGATTGGAAGATCAAAGCAGCAGCGGTTAGAATGAGTGGACCAAAGAAATCAGCAAATTTTCCGAAGATATCGAAGAAGCCGAAATATTCATTGGATTCATTCTTAGGTACGATCTTACCGAAGTAAGAGCGCGATAGTGATTGAACACCACCCTGTGCCAAAGCGACCATGACCGCCAAGAACCAGAATTCCCAAGCTTTATCCAATTGGAAACCAAAGATGGCAGTGAAGATATAAATCAGGATATAGATTTTGATCAAACGAATTGGACCGTATTTCTTCGCCAACATCCCCGCGAGAATCGCAAATGGGAAAGCAATGACTTGCGTCAACAACAAAGCAACGATCATCAAGGTACTGTCGATCCCAACTTCACCCCCATAGGTTGTGGCCATGGAGATGATCGTATAGACACCATCGATGTAGAAGAAATACCCAACGATAAAGTAGAACATCCTTTTATCTTGACGAATCTTCGCTAAAGTCTTGAAGACACGTGCGAAGGAGGTCTTTACAACGTTATTAATCGGAGGAAGATAATACTTTTGTTTAACATTTTTAAGCAGTGGGACACTTAACAAAGCCCACCAAATAACCGTGATGACGAATGAGATCTGCGTCGCCATGGTCGTGGTTATGCCAAAAGGTTTCGTAAAGATGATGACGATCCCGATGATGAAAGGAATCGTACTACCGATGTATCCAAAGGCATAGCCCATGGATGACAACATATCCATCCGTTCATCCTCAGCCACATCCACCAACATGGAGTCATAGAAGATATTACATGCGGAATAACCAATACGCGCCAATACAAACAAGAACAAAAAAGCCAACCAGTCCTGCATGATGGTCATGGTCAAGGCACCTAAGATACCGACGGCCAAGAAACCCAGAAACATCTTCTTTTTCATGCCTTTGTAATCAGCGATTGCACCCAGGATCGGTGAGAGGAAGGCCAAGATGATGACCGCCGTCGAAGTTGCCCCACCAAACCAGGCGGAAATGGTGTGATCTGCGACACCGGCATTGCTTGCCAAGGATCTGAAATAGATTGGGATGGTTGCCGTAACAATCAAAATAAACGCTGAATTAGCCACATCATAGAGAATCCAACTCAATTCTGTTTTATTAAGTTTCATAATTTGTCCCTTTAACTTAAGTTCATTATAACAAAACAAAAGTCGCTTATACGGCGACTTTTGTGAGTAAATCTTAACTAAATATAGAACAAGATGGCAATGAAGTGTGTGGCTGCTGCGATATTGATGAACAGATGCCAAATGAAATGGAAATAAGGACGATGTTTCTGGGCATAGAACCAAGCACCTGCACTGTAGAAGATGCCACCCAAGGCAATCAAGATCCCAAACCAGATG
>JBLJAX010000176.1:0-2842 GCA_047637795.1 Erysipelotrichaceae bacterium
AGAACGCAAAGGATGGAAGAAAGTCGATCCCTCATTGGAATCAAAACGAACACGACTGAGATTGACACCCAATTCGCTTAACAGACGCTCCACGATGCCTTTTGCGGCATAGTAATCATAGGGTAAAACTTGTTTTTGCCAAATAGAGCGTTCATATTGACCACTCAAGATAAAAGCATAACGTTCTTGATTGATCGCGATCGTATTTAAATTCGATACTTCAAAGATACCAAAATCCTTGATCTTATGCGCTTGATTATAAGCTGCGGTCTCCAACATGCTCGCTAAGAGATTGTTGCGGATGAAACGACGCTCTTCACTCAAAGGTGATAAAAGACTTGCAGGATTATCAAGTGGGTAAACACCCATTTTTGTCTTATCTTCATGAACCAAACTGTAGGTGATGACTTCATTCAATCCAAAACCTACGGACAATTGACGTAAACGTTGACGCATCGCTTGGCGAGCATCATACGAGCCTTGCGTTGTCGGCATGACCGGCAAGCTTCCCTTTAGATCCGCATAACCGATGAAACGTCCGACTTCTTCAATCAAATCTTCCGCCACACGGATGTCCAAACGATAGCTTGGAATCGTGCATTCAATCAACAAATCCTTTTCAACAGGACTGAAATGAAGGCGTGTGAAAATATCCAAGGCTGCCTCTAGACTGACTTCCGAACCCAACAAATCATTGATGTGTTGAAGATGAACGCTGACCTTTAGAAGATCCTCAGAAACTTCTCCACAGTTGATGGTCTCTTCGATCATCTGTGCATCGGCATATTCAACCAATAATTCCGTTGCGCGATCCATTGCCTTCAAGATGCTTTGTGGATCCAAGCCTTTGACGAAACGTTGACTCGCTTCGGTCAGCAAATTCACACGACGTGATGTATGACGTATCTGACTGGGTGAGAACTGAGCCGCTTCGATGACGATACTTTGCGTACTTTCATCGATCTTACTGTCTTCCCCGCCCATGATGCCAGCTAAACCGATGGCTTGATTGTTTGACGTGATGACGATGTCATTAAGATCCAAAGGCATTTGTGATCCATCCAAGGTCGTAATGCTTTCACTTAAACCTTCTTTGACGATGATTTCCATGTTAGGTAATTTCGCCCCATCATAGAAATGCAAAGGTTGCCCCGTCTCCAACATGACATAGTTTGAAATATCCACCACATTGTTGATGGACTTCATACCGACAGCTTCCAAATCACGGCGCATCCATTCAGGACTTGCTTTGATCGTGACGCGACCAATCTTTTTACCATAGATTAAAGGACATTTCGGTGTTTCTGATGCGATGATCAAATCACTCTTTGACCCCTTTAATGCATAGTCTTTTTGCCAAGGCAATTTGACTTCACGATTAAACAATGCCCCAACTTCATACGCCACCGACCATAACGCATTGAAATCACTCCGGTTCGGTGTTTGTTTGATATCCAAGATGACATCATCTAAACCTAATGTGCTAAGCGCTTCTAGGCCCACTTCTAAACTTGAATCCAAGACCTCGATGCCATTTTTTTGGTCATCACTTAGCGTCTTTGGATTGATTCCAATCTCCAATAATGAACAAATCATGCCATTGCTAGCTTGACCCTTGATATTGGATGCCTTGATCGTGATTTCAGGTAAAATAGCCCCAACCTTAGCCACGATGACTTTTTGTCCCTTGGCCACATTCGGTGCACCACAAACGATATCCAAGACTTCATCCCCCACATTGACTTTGGTGATGGATAAATGATCTGATTCTGGATGGGCTTCACAGAACACAACTTCTCCGATGACCAGGTTTGTTCCTTGTGCGATGGGTTCGACACCTTCGACTTCCAAACCAGCCAAGGTGAGTTTATCGGCTAAATCATCTGCTTTGATGTTCGTCAAGTCGACATAGCGACCCAACCATTGCATGCTTACTTTCATGTGCTTCCTCCTACTCGAAACGCCTGAAGTTGTTCAAGAACCGCAGATCGTTCGTATATAAATGACGGATATCGTCAATGCCATATTTCAATAAAGCGACACGTTCAACGCCTAAGCCAAACGCAAAGCCACTAACCTTTTCAGGGTCGAAGCCAGCCATTCTTAAGACATTTGGATGAACCATGCCTGCCCCTAAGATTTCAATCCAACCGGATTGCTTACAAGTCGGACAGCCTTTGCCATTACAGATATGACAAGAGACATCGACTTCAACGCTCGGTTCCGTGAATTGGAAGTAGGAAGGTCTGAAACGAATGACACGACTTTCACCAAAAAGATGACGTGCCAAGAGTTCCAAGGTACCTTTAAGATCCGCTAAAGAGATCTTGTCTCCTACGACCAAACCTTCGATTTGAACGAATTGGTGACTGTGTGTCGCATCATCATCATCTTTACGGAACACTTTGCCTGGGCAGATGACTTTAACGGGAATCTCCCCTTTATAGGCTTCCAAAGTGCGTGTTTGAATCGCAGTAGTATGGGTTCTAAGCAACCATTCCGCATTGATGTAGAAGGTATCTTGCATATCGCGTGCTGGATGATCCTGAGGGATGTTGGCACGCTCAAAGTTGTAATAATCCAACTCCACTTCGGGTCCTTCTTTAACCAAATAACCCATGCCCATGAAGAATTGTTCGATTTCAGTTTGAACGATCGTCAAAGGATGCAAAGTTCCGACCAAAGGCATTGCCGAAGGAAGGCTTAGATCGATTTTACCCTTTTGAAGTTGCGCATCAAAAGCAGCTTCTTGAAGTGCTTCTTCTTTCAACTTGAATGCGGCTTCCAAGCTTTGTTTGACTTGGTTGACCTGTGCGCCATAAGCAG
The DNA here is from genome assembly GCA_047637795.1 of Erysipelotrichaceae bacterium. Lineage (GTDB taxonomy): Bacteria > Bacillota_I > Bacilli_A > Erysipelotrichales > Erysipelotrichaceae > UBA2212. The sequence goes on from JBLJAX010000176.1 coordinate 2,827, forward strand.
GCTTGTCTTCTGCAGA
>JBLJAX010000177.1:0-5384 GCA_047637795.1 Erysipelotrichaceae bacterium
AGATATGCACACGCATCACATCCGTAAAAGGATCTGCCTCTTCATTCCAACATTTCTCTAAGATCTCTTCTGCACTGACAATGTGATCTTGATTCATAAAGATATAGGAGAAGATTGAATATTCTTTAACGGTTAGTCCAATAATCCTATCCTTATATTTAACTTGATGTAAAGCTAAATCTAATTCGAAATCTCCTGCTTTTAATGTATTCGGTTTAACTGAGAAATCTCTACGCATTAACGCTCGTAATCTTGCCTTCAATTCTTGAAAATCAAATGGTTTAATTAAATAATCATTCGCACCTTTATCCAATCCTTCAATTCTACGATCAACCGTATGAAGTGCACTCACAATCATAATCTTCACTTGATCATCTTCTTTTCGTATCTTTTCTAATAATTCCATACCACTCATCTTTGGCAAGTTTAAATCTAACACAATACAGTCATATTGATTATAGGATAATAAATCAAGCGCTTCTTCTGCACTAGAAGCCGCATCAATTCCATAGCCTTCTGCTTTCAAACCTTTTTGGTACGCATTCAAGAGATCTTTTTCATCTTCTACTAATAGTAATTTCATATTTGACTCCTCTTCTTACGCGCTAGTAGGAATAATATAAGGATAATCCCAAACTCAATCATAAGCAAATGCACCTTATAAGTACTGAGTGTTTCAATAATAGGATGGATTGGTAAAATCGCTAGGTTTATCATAATTTTACTCCTTTACATCCTTATCCTACCAAAACATTGATTAAGATAGGATTAAGATAAAACTTACTGTTATTAGAAGCCTTGACATCGATTAGGCTAAATATTATACTAAGTAAGTACTTACTAACATAGGAGGGTTATGGAACAAAATAAAAGATTATCATCAGAGGCTCGAAAAGAACAAATTATTCAGTCCGCATTAAGTGTTTTTATTGAAAAAGGCTTTAGTGGAACCACAACCGCTGAGTTGGCTAAAGCTGCAGGAATATCTGAAGTAACCTTGTTTCGTCATTTTAGTTCTAAACAAGAAATCTTTCATGCAGGGGTTGAACCGATTTTATTTGAATCCCTAACAAATGATATGCCTGTGATTGAAGGTAAGATTGGTGTGGAAGCTCTGTCCAACATCTTATTTAAGCGAATCAAGTTCTTAGCAGATCACCGAGGCATCATCAAGCTCATTCTGAATGAGCACCTATTGAATCAGAATGATGTGAATGTCATTCAAAAGATGGAGGTAACCTTTGGAAAACTCTTAGGTTCGTATCAATTGGCCTATGATGAAAGCTTCATGATTCGTTTGTTTATGGGTTCGTTCTTATCCTTCCTCTATCTACCGGTGGAAGATGAGGCATCGATTAAAGCATTTGCCACTGAATTGGCAGAGATGATTCTAGGAAGGAATTAAAATAATGCAAAAAATATTTAGCTATTTGGGGTCTCTAATTGAGAGAAAACCTTTTAAGTCGCTCTTATTAACCTTGATTGTGGTGGCAGGAATGGTTGCAGGTGCGAGTCAGATGCGCATGGCAACGGGAAATGAAACCTTAGTTCAAGTTGATAATCCTGTGTATATCTCAAATCAAGCCATGGAAGAAACATTCGGTGGTGATGCGATTCTTGTCTTGTTTGAGGCAGAAAATGAGCAAGACTTGTTGAGTGTCGAAAACATTCAAAAGATGTACACCATTGAACAACGTTTAGCGTATGAAAAGAATATCTTCAGTGTCATCAGTCCTGCGACGGTGGTTCATCAAGTTTCTTCTAAACAAGCCGCAATGATCATTGAGAATGTGGGGACGATGAGCTCTGGTCTCGAGACCATGGGCATCAAGATGCAAGATCTAGGGCAAGCCTTATTAGCCAAAGACATCAAAGATCCTAAGGTGATGTTGGCAAAGCTTGAAGAGCTTGGTGCGATGAGCGCAAAGTTCAATGAACTCGCCAATGCGCAGACCCAAATGAGTTCGGGTGTTGCTCAACTTGAGACAGGTTTATATCAAGTCTCAGATGGGCTTAGCACCGTTGCGACTCAACTCAGTGCTTTGGCTCAAAGCCAGACAGCTGGGCCCTTACAAACCAATCTCTTGGCCATTGCTGGGAATTTAGAAAATACATCAACAGGTGTTCGTACGATGGGCACCAATACCCAAAGCATTCAAAAAGGCACTACTGCGACAGCGGGAGCGCTGAATACCATTGGAACAACTCTAAGCAGTGAACTCAGTGGGATGAAAGATGGCTTGAAAGACGCACTTTCACCGCAAGAGCTCAAAGCGATGGCGGAAGGATTCGTGTCCATGGGTGCGAATCTTCAGGAAATCAGTTCAGGGTTAAGCCTATTTCAAACCAAGAGCACAATGATGGAAGCCACAGTACCAAGCGTCATGAGTGAGCTGGATCTTGTTCTTTATGAAGAAGGAACATTGAGATCCGTGTTTAATGATGTGGTGGTCAGTGATACCCAAGCCATGATGATGATCAAATTGGATGGCAACCTAAACGACACCGAAAAAGAACGTTTAACCAATCTTGTGATCGCAAGCATCGACGATGCAGGCTTCACAACACTCAACCCAACCATGTCTGGTAAAACCGTCTTGGATATGGCATTACGTACAGAGATGAAGTCGAGCATGATGGTTATGGTCGCATTAGCTGTTCTCATTATGTTTGCGGTTCTCCTTCTCGTATTCAAAGTCAAATGGCGTATGTTAAGTCTCGCTGTAATCTTTGTGTCGGTGATTGCGACGTTGGGTTTCATGAGTTGGATCAACGTACCTGTAACCATGGTGTCCATGGCAGTATTCCCCATCTTAATTGGTTTAGGGATTGATTACTCAATTCAATTTCACAATCGTTTCCATGAGGAACAAAGTGTTCAAACCACATTAGCACAAATTGGTAAAGCCGTTGGGATTGCGGTGTTTGCGACAGTCTTGGGTTTTATCTCACTCTATGCATCACCAGTACCGATGATTCAAGATTTCGGAAAAATGCTTACGATCGGCGTCATCGTCAGTTTCTTGGGGAGTATCTTCTTACTCTTACCGATCATTCAAATTGGAAAACTCAATGATCAACCTGTTAAAGCAATCATACATAAAGCTAAACAAGATTCAAAGTTGGACCAGTTCTTTGGTGGTTTGACTAAATTGACCTTGAAATTATCCGTGCCTATTTTACTTACCGTTTTACTCTTGGCGGGTTATGGCATCTATGTGGACAATCAGGTCGGTGTTGAGACCGATATCGAAACCTTCATGCCACAGAACCTTCCTGCTTTAATTGACATTCATAAGATTCGGGATGCGGTTGAGACTACAGATCAAATTGCGATTTATCTCAAAGATGAAAATATTCTAAGTGAAGGTAACTTAGCATGGATAGACACCAAGGTTCAATCCTTATTGACGACGTATTCTAATGAAGTCGTAAGCATCAAATCCTTATCGAGTCTACTCAATACACTGGGTGCGAATGAGAATACATCCTATGACGATAAACTGTTAATGATGGATGATCTTCCAGTTACGCAACGTGCCATGTTTGTGAACGAGGATGAAAACGAGAGCTTGATCTTAGTGAACATCAAACATCTTTCAACAGATGCCTCTAAGGCGTTGATTCAAGACCTTAGAATCGATCTTATGGACGCACCCATGGAAGTTCAGTTGACAGGCAAGACCGTCATGGATGTCGAGATGGTTGAAGGCTTGACCTCAGGTCGTATCACAATGACTTTATTAGGCTTAGGCTTGGTATTTATGGCCTTATTGCTTATCTATCGTAATCTATTCAAAGCTTTGATTCCGATCATTCCAGTTGTACTTATCATCGGGATATCCAGTTTAGTCATGGTAGGGATGAAGATTGACTTCACACCGATTACCGCAACCTTAGGTGCCTTGGTTCTCGGCATGGGCAGTGAGATGACCATCATGGTCATGGAGCGCTATTTGGAAGAGCGTGAGATCGGTTTGACAAAAATCGATGCGATGTCGCTTTCGATTCAAAAGATCGGTAAAGCGGTCTTAGCTTCTGGTTTAACAACAATTGGTGGGTTTGCGGTTCTCTTGTTTTCGGATTTTGTGATCCTACAGGATTTCGGATTCATGACCGTCATCAACATCAGTTTGGCACTCTTAAGTACCTTCATTGTGTTGCCTCCACTGATTGTCTTGTTTGATCGTTTCTTAGTTAACAAAGAAGTGCGTGATCGCATTCAGCTCAAAGCTGTGGAAAGTGAGGCATAGAAAATGCTCAGTCCTATCGTAATTAGCATCTTGATGGTGCTTGCGTATTATCTAACACCACAAATCTTGAAGTATCGTAAACAACTCTATATTGCCGTTTGGTTTGTATTGGCTGCGGTGATCGCCTTACGTGGGAAAGCGTTTGTGACGCCTTTTGTCAAAGGTTTCGTAGGCTTCGCCTTCTTTTATGTCGTTATGATCACAGGTGCTCTCAATCCGAAGTGGAAGTTGACGAAGAAATTACGCAGTGTGCGTGCACCGTATTCGATTCTTGGTTTTGTGCTCTTGATGAGTCATCCCTTAAATTATGTGGCGGAAGTACTGAGTAAACAACGTGATATCCCATATTTTGGAGTAGCGGCGTTCTTGATCATGGTTACACTCTTCATCACCAGCTATATGGCGATTCGCAAGAAGATGAAAGCACAAAGCTGGGTCAAACTACAACGTTGGGCTTATTTAAGTTATGCGTTTATTTTAGTTCATTTAATTGTTAATGCCTCAACACCTCAGAACAGAATTGTAGCGATTTTATTATTCATTCCTTATATTGGGCTAAAATTATATAAAGAAATAAAGCATAAACATAATCAAGTACAACACAAAGAAAGATCATAGATCTTTTTTTGATTACAATTAATTCTTACATAAGAAAAATCTACATTTAAACATTTATACTCAATTAAAAAACCGGAATCCCGGAATCATTTTTATCGATGTATTAATCGATTTCTTATTTGATTAATCTCTGAATGAATAAGTCCTAAACTCTTAACATAATCTTTAATCGAACCATATTTATAATCAATATGCTTTAGTGTCTTTTGCATAAACGTGTAATTGGACAACATCATCGTTGGAACATCACGCATAATCATTTTTTTAACTCTAGGATTATGACTTATATTGGCGAAAGAGGGTTCATAGTTTGTAATAATATCTTGATAATCAACCCCCGCAATCCCCAGAAGTAACATTGCTATTAATCCTGTTCGATCTTATCCAGCTGAACAATGAAATAACACACAACCTTCTTCACTATCATGTATCACTTTAAGTACTTTTGCGATGGATCGTTTTTCTTTTTCTAATGTATTAATGTAGTTCACATCCATTAAGACTGTATTAAAG
>JBLJAX010000178.1:0-6680 GCA_047637795.1 Erysipelotrichaceae bacterium
CCCCGCGCTCTCTGCGCTTGATGTGAGATTGACCAGCACCTCTGGGAATACGTTACAAATTGGTTCACAGGTCGATATTTATGGAACCTTAAAAATAGGTAGAGAGACAAAAGTGGACTTGTTGTTCAAACAGGTGCGTGTGATCAGCGTCAAGGATAAAAATGGCAATGAAGTGGATCGTAAAAACAATCAAATGCCTAAACTCTTGTTGGTAGCTTTTGATCAAGGCGAAATACCATTGATCACCAAATTGATTGCGATGGGTGAGATTACGATTACACCGACTGCAGAGTTCTTTAGTGAGGATGAATGTGTCCTCAATGAACAATCGCTTTTATTGGATATCTTGTATGCTTGAGAACTTTGATTTTGGAGTGATTCAGTCTTATGTGGATGATCCTTTGATAACGGACATCAACTATAATGGGCGTCAATGTTGGATCGATCACTTACGTAAGGGGCGTTACCCTTTAGCGCCGTTTGATGCGCATGAGGCCATGCAGATTTTGGTCTATAAAATTGCGAACTATGTCAATCTTCCTTTCAATGCGACAAGTCCTGTCTTGGAAGCTGAAACTGAAAGCTTGCGTATCAGTCTGTTACACCCGAGTATCGCTAAGGGTGGTCTTAGCTTATCGCTTCGCAAAACACCTGCTGTGTGTCGTTTACACGATGCTGAGACGGGTATAAAAGCATATGCACCGGAATGGGTGATTGTCTTATTGCAGGAAGCGGTTAAGCATCGCAAGAATATCCTGGTCAGTGGACTTCCAGGCTCCGGTAAAACGGAGTTCGTGAAATATCTTATGGAAAGCATCCCTGCGCATGAGCGTGTCATTACGATTGAGGATAGTCTTGAACTTCGGTATGGTGATATCCATCCAACAAAAGATCATGTGATGCTTAAGGTTCAAGAACGTTTTGGCTATGAACAAGCCATCAAAACAAGTTTACGTCAAAGACCCGACTGGATCTGTGTCTCTGAAGTACGGGGATCTGAAATCATGTATCTCTTGCAGAGCATTTCAACGGGTACAAGTTTGATCAGTACCATCCATGCGGAAAGTGCCTTTGCGATTCCGGCACGGATGTTGATGCTCATGCCGGGTTTTGATTTAAACAACCAGAGCTTACTTACCATGATTCACGATTGCATCGACTTTGGAATTCACTTGGAAGTCAGCCATGATGGCCAGAAAGTAGTGCGATCGATTCGTGAATTGGTCCAATTTAAAATCAATGAGAACTATGAACAAGAAAAGAAAACAATCTATCAGTGCGATGATAAAAACAAAGCCATTCGCTACCCAAGTTTATTCCCATCTAAGAAAACTAAGGTTCCAAGAACTCCTCTGGATCTTTAGTGAATTGGCCTTGACGATTTGGATTGCCACACGCTTTGGCCTTCCTCAACAATCCATTTTGATTCTATTTATCACGACGATTGCATTGACACCCATGTTCTTCCGCTATCAATTGCAATGGATTAAGCAGGAACAAGCTTTCTTCAATCTAACGGATTTCCTTCAGCAATTCATTGCGAGTTTCAAGTCACATCCCAAAATCTATGCGGCACTCTTGGAATGTGAGGACATCACACAACATCAATTGCACAAGGATGTGCAATTTTGGATCGAGGGACTCGAAAAGGGTGGTTATCCTCAGGAACATGCCAAAGCCTTCATGAGTAAATACGGACATTTCACCATTGGGAATATGGTGCATCTCATGTTGGCGGTTGAGAATTATGGGAGCTTTCATTATGCCGAGGGCTTTGAAATCATTCAAGATGACATTGAAGAATGGATTGAGGATACCTATGCCTTCAAGCAAGAGCAGATTCAAACACAACGCAAGATTCAAATCCTATCCTTGTTCTCAATGGGCATCGCCTATATGAGTCACAATATGCTATTTAAATCCGATATGGTGAGTGAATTGGGCTTTTATCATACAAGCTTACTGTTATTCTTTGGTTTGATTCTCTTGACCCTGTTCTTTGCGCAGAAGATGATCGCTGTGCCTTGGATTGAGAAGAAGGAGTTGATATGGAACGCTTGATCCTAAGTGTTATCGTATTGATTTTATGGAAGCTAGGAGATCCATGGTTGTATGAACACGGTATGCTCTTGCGTGAGAAAGCTTGTGATCATATAGAAGTGGTCCTCAAAATAAAGTTAGAGCATGCCTGGATGGTGGAACGTTTCCATCGATTTAAATATCTTCGATATATGCTCTTGCTTGTAGCCCTGGACATACGCTTCATCTATATCGTCTTATTCGTTTTAGTTTTTGTCTATAAATCACCTTATCTTCGCTTGAAACATCAAGCAAAGCAACACATCCAATTGGTACGCTACCAATTTCCCATCTATCTTCGGCAACTCCAGATTCTCTTACAAAACAATACCGTCGTGAATGCAGTCGAACAGTCTTTGGCTTATGTTCCAGATGTGCTCAAAGAGGACATTCATATTTTCCATGCGGCGCTCTTGGAAGATTCACGCTCACTCAACACCTATATCACTCAGATGCAGGCGTACCAACTGCCTGAGATCACTCGTGCATTCAAATGGTTGTATCGTTACCAAAGCATAGGGAGTCAGGATGCGTATCGTCAGTTTAATCGCATGATTCTATCGACATCGAAATGGTTGCGTCAAGCGCGCATCCATCAAAAACAGAATGCCGTTGGAATATATCAATGGATGGGGATGTTGCCATTGGTGGGTGTCACCGTGGTCTTCATCTCAGCCATGTTAAGTGTCGCACTGACACTCTTTGAAAGGGGGTGAACACATGAAGGCGTTTTTTGAAGAATATGGTTTGGTATTGGTCGTAACCGTCATCGCAACGGGCATGATTACGTTCTCGGAGACATTTAAGACAACGATGCAAACAACTCTTGAAACTCAATGGTCAGAAATGACAACAGGTAGCTGATGAAGGGTGCGTTTGAAACAGCCTTGGTCATGATGTTTGGAATGATGTTCATGGTTATGGGTATGGATTACTTGAAAGTGGTTGTGATGAACAATCAAGCACGTCTGTTGGCTGAAAACAGTCTGGCAATTTTGGAACACCAAAATCGATACGATGCATCGGTTCAAGTTCTGCTAGACCAAAATAAAGACTATTGTGCATCCTGCATCTTGATGATCGAGCCCCATCTTGACTATGTGGGACGGTATCGTGTCATTGTGAATTATCCCATTGAACTGAAACACATCAACTATCACACCATGGCTAAACTTGAACTCTTGAGTCGGCCTTTAAGTTAGTGCAGCAATCTGCACTTTCTTTGCTTGTGATTTTACGTTAAAATTAGCTTATGTTAATCACCATCGATATCGGCAATTCCAATATTGTCTGTGTAGTTTATTCCAATTTAAAAGAACGTTTGTATGACAAACGTTTTGAAACCATCAAGGAGAATATTGAAGAAGCGTATCCTAAGTTTGTTAAAGAAGAATTGTTATTCTTGAAAGTACGTTTTAATTGCGAAGCAGTCATGTTGAGCAATGTCGTCCCTGCAATCGATCAAGTCGTCTTCAATGCCTTGAAAGAAGGCTTGGCGATCGATGTCTATCGCTGTGACTTGAGCACTGTCCCTGCTTTCAAAGTGATGTTGGATGATCCACGTGAACTTGGAGCAGATTTCATCGCAACCAGTTACGGTGCGATGGCAAAATATCCACTTCCAATTATTGTGGCGGATTTAGGCTCCGCGACGAAAGTAAGTGCTTTGAATCTTGAGGGAAATTTTGCGGGAGGCATCATCATGCCGGGTTTGCGTATCGCTCAAGATGCACTCAACCGTTTCATTCCACACCTTCCACAGATTCCACTCGTCGTGCCGAAATCTGTTTTGGGAAGTGATACGATCACGTCCATGCAGGCAGGCTTGATGTATTCCACGATTGATTCCATTGAAGGCATCGCACGCCGCATCGAGTCAAGTTTCAATGCAAAGTGCTCGAAAGTACTGACAGGTGGTCTATCAATCTTGATTCATGATGATACAAAAGACTTTGTCTATGAGCCGTATTTGTTGAATGAAGGCTTGTTTGAAATCTACCAACTTTTAAAGTAAATTTTTTTGGCTCAAAATTGCGTTTTGGACTTTACTTTAATTCGCAAATACGCTAAAATAACACTTGCCTTATGGCGATCGTGGCGAAGTTGGTTAACGCACCGGATTGTGGTTCCGGCATTTCGCGGGTTCGAGCCCCGTCGGTCGCCCCATGAGTTTTAAACAAAGAAGCAATGCTTCTTTTTTAATACCTTTCGTAATTATATGGATTGAATGTAAAATTTACATTTAGTGTAAGAAAAGTGAAAACAAAATGATAAATTAGTGAAATAATTGTTGACACGTTGTTTTCATACGCTATAATAACCACATATAAAGGAAAGGAAGTTGAAGATATGAAGAAAATACTGATTTTCATCTTAGCTTCGTTGTTGTTTGTTGGTTGTTCTTCTGCCACTCCAACACCTGAAGCTGCCAAAAAGGTTCTTCGTGTAGCGTATAGTGGAGATGTTCTATCCTTGGATTCAAGTGTTGCAACCGATGGGGTTTCATTTGAAGTCCTGACCGCTTTCACGGAAGGCTTGGTTGAATACGATGCGAACGATGCGATGTTGCCTGGATCTGGGGCTGCAGAAAGCTGGGATGTATCGGAAGATGGTTTGGAATATGTGTTTAATCTTAAGAAAGATGCAGTATGGTCCAATGGTGATCCTGTAACTGCACATGACTTTGTCTTCGCATGGCGTCGTTTGGCGGATCCTGCAATGGCAAATGAATATTCGATGATGATCTTGAATGCGAAGTTGAAAAATGGCGAAGCTGTCATTGCTGGCACCATGCCTTTAGACCAATTGGGTGTAGAAGCCGTAGATGATTACACCTTGAAGGCGACTTTGGAAGCGCAAGTACCTTGGTTCATCGCTTTGATGACCTTCCCATCCTTCTTCCCATTGAACGAAAAGTTCGTTACGGAAGCAGGGGACAACTATGCAACAGGTCCAGATTTCTTGTTATCGAACAGTGCGTTCGTATTGACAGAATGGATCCAAGGTTCAAAAATCGTCTTTGCTAAAAATGAAAAATACTATGATGCGGCTAAGATTGCGATTGATGGTATCGATGTCACCGTTATCGCAGATCCTCAAACCGTTAAATTACAATACGACCAAGGTAACTTGGATGTCGCTGCGATGTCGGGTGACTTGGTAAGTGGTTATGTTGGAACTGAAGATTTCACTCCGATTCGTAAAGGCTACACATGGTTCATGCCTTTCAATCAGAAATCTACCAATCCTGCGATGTTAAATGCGAATTTCCGTTTGGCACTTGCTTGGGCATTTGATCGCAGTTTCATCGTTGATGAAAAACTCAATGATGGTTCGATCGTAGCGGATGGCTTCGTTCCTCGTGGTTTGGCTTCAAGCGCACAAGGTGAAGATTTCCGTGATACCGCTCCTAAATATTTCGGTTATGATGCTGCGAAAGCATTGTCGTATTGGGAAGCCGCAAAAGCTGAACTCGGTGTAAGTGAAGTCACATTCGAACTCTTAGTGGGGACACCAGGAGACGATAGTGGTTTAGCTTCCGGTGCAGCAGAATACATCAAGGCAGAAGTTGAAAAGAACTTACCTGGTGTGACTGTGAATATTAAAACAGTACTTAAGAAGGAACGTTTAGAATTGATGAACCCATCTCGTGGTGAGTACGATGTCGCACTAACACGTTGGGGTCCTGACTATGCCGATCCTCTAACTTACTTACAAGATTTACTCGTATCGACGTCGAATTACAACTATGGCCAATGGGTTGATCCAGCATTTGATGCCTTGGTAGCGGATGTCGCACCAGGCGGTGCATTTGCAGCGGATGCAGATGTCCGTTGGGCTAAGTTGGTTGAAGTTGAAAAATATGCCCTTGATCGCGCGGTTGTTGTCCCATTGTGGCAAACTGGTGCGGCCATGGTCATCAAACCGAATGTCGACGGTATTGAATACCATGTCTTAGGTTTAACCAATTACAAACGCACAACGATTAACTAATGCGTGATGCAATGGGAGCCTTCTAATCGAGGTTCCCATTTTACACGATGAAAGGAGACCTGCTATGTTCAAATTCATTACCAAACGACTCTTCTGGTCATTGGTAACCTTATTCACTATTCTAATTCTTCTCTTTCTTTTACTGCAATTTCTTCCGGGAACTCCTTTTAACGATGAAAAACTCAGTGAAGCTTCAAAAGCCCTACTGAATGCGAAGTATGGTTTGGATCAACCCTTCTTTTCGCGCTTCTACATTTATATGAAAAATATCCTAACTGAATTCGACTTTGGAATTTCATTGTCCATCCAACGGAACTGGATGGTTAAAAACATCGTCTTACCACGTTTGGGTATCTCAGTCAGAATCGGACTTCAAGCCTTGGCGTTGGGTACAGGAATGGGCGTTTTCTTTGGTGTCGTATCGGCATCCAATAAAAACTCATGGTTGGATACCTTGGCGACAATCATCGCCATCATCGGTGTGAGTATTCCGTCGTATGTCTTTGCTTTATTGCTCAGCTATACCTTTGGATACAAGCTTCCGATCTTCAGCATCATCTTTGATTTTAACGATCCTCTTAAATCTTCAATCCTCCCAACCATTGCTT
>JBLJAX010000179.1:0-2406 GCA_047637795.1 Erysipelotrichaceae bacterium
GGTATCCTCTTTTTTGGTTTGAACATCATGGGAACTGCTTTGAAATTACTTAAAGATATTGATGCCTTCCATGATTTGGCTTTGTTAATGTCGGATAGTCCCCTCTTAGCTGTTACCGGTGGGGCTGTCATGACGGGTCTAATTCAATCTTCCAGTGCGATGATTGCGATTATTCAAAAAATATATGAATCCGGTGGCATCGCATTTGATGCTGTCCTACCTTTCCTTTTTGGTTCAAATATTGGCACGACAGTTACTGCAATACTAGCCGCAATGGGTGGCTCATTAGCTGCACGTAGAGCTGCTGGAGTTCACACCTTATTCAACATCCTTGTAAGCATAATCGCTATGATATTGTTGGTACCCTACTACAACTTCATCATGTTCATTACGGAGCGTTTCAGCATAGAACCAATGATGCAGATTGCAATATCACACATTGTCTTCAATATCGGTGGTACACTCTTATTCTACCCCTTCATCAAACAACTCGTTTGGATCATTCGTAAAGTTATTCGTGGTGAAGAACAAGAACGTATCGAAATCAATACCAATGACTTTGATTTGCAACTTGCTAAAAGTCTACCGTCTGCAGCCTTGGAAATCTCCAAACGTGCAACAATCAAGATGGGTGAGATCACTTCAGAGTGTCTACTTGAAACGCGCAAATTATTCAATAAAGAGCAAAAAGCTTCGGTGGATACTGTCAGTCAACTTGAAGACATCGTTAATAATTTTGACTCTAAGATCACAGATTACCTCTTGATCATCTCCAAGGAAGGTCTTTCTGAGAAAGATACCGACGCCAATTCCATCAATCTTCAAATTGTTAAAAATTTGGAAAGAATTGGTGACTTATCGATGAATCTAGCAGAATTTTATGATTTGGTTTATGACTCAAAAGAAGATTTCTCTCCTTCTGCTTTAGAAGATGTCAATAACATGTATGAAGTTACCCAACATATGTTGAATCGTGCTATTCGGATTTATGCGGAAGATGACTTTGCCTTGACGCACTCAATTTCGGAAGATGAAAGCTATGTCGACCTTTTAGAACAAAAAGCACGTCAGAGACACTTTGAGCGGATGCGTTCTAGCGAATGTACAACAGCTGTTGGAAGTTCGGTTTTCATTGATATCTTAGGGACATTAGAGCGTATTGCCGACCATGCGGATAATATCGCACGCTCAGCCTTCAATGTTCATACAACGCATGAACCTAAAATCATCGATGCAGATAGCATCGAAATGGAAAACAAAAATAAAGCATCATAAATACAAAATAAACGGAGTAGAAGTTACATTTGAACTTCTACTCCGTTTTATTAATTAAACCTAATCTTTATCCAAAATCATAGCGTTGATTGGTTACTTCGTAAATGAGGTGTTCCAAAATGTTTTTTGTATGATCCCCTGCTCTTTCAAAGTTACGCAACATACTGACAAAGGCAACGACATTGGTGCGATCTTCATGATCTTGGTTGTCTTTCTCAAGATGATTATAGAGCTTTGCAATCGTTGAATCGATTTCTTCATCCAACTTAGCAAGTTCAAGTGCTTTTTTGACATCTTTCACGCGATATACTTCCATGGTTGCGTCATAGAACTTCAAGAAACTTGAATTGATTGTTTCCACATAAGGAAGATATGCTTCATTGATGGGTTCGTTTTTGATCACATAGCGAGCGATGCTTTTCGCATAGTCACCGATACGTTCCAAATCTGTTGCGATTTTGATGCCAACAATGACTTTACGCAAGTCCGATGCAAGTGGCGCTAGTAAGGCCAATACTTCCAAAGCTCTACGATTAATCAATTCTTCATCATGATTGACGTATTCATCCAATTCTATTATGGATAAGGCTTTTTCCTTATCGCCCGTTCGTAAAATATCCGTCGTCCATGAATGCATACGCCGTACCTTCTCACTCATCAAGAAAACCAATTCTTCAAACATTTCCAATTCTGTTGTGATTTTAACCATTATCCGTACCTTCCTGTGATGTAATCTTCTGTTCGTTTGTCACGTGGTGCTGTAAACATATCTTTAGTCTCGCCAAATTCAATCAACTCACCACTTAGAAAGAATGCTGTGTAATCGGATATACGTGCCGCTTGTTGCATGCTGTGCGTTACGATGATCACCGTGTACTCCTTCTTCAATTCTTGTAAGAGCTCTTCAATCTTAGAAGTCGCAATCGGATCCAAGGCTGAAGTGGGCTCATCCATCAAGATGATATCCGGTTTTGTCGCAAGTGTACGCGCGATACAAAGACGTTGTTGCTGACCACCAGATAACGAGAATGCGGATTGATTGAGCTTATGCTTGACCTCATCCCATAATGAAGCCTTTTTTAAAGCATTTTCAATAATAGAAGCATATTCCTTCTTATCTTGATCTCCATG